>NZ_JASJEU010000017.1:0-13770 GCF_030077735.1 Gordonibacter faecis
TCGCGGCCCCTACGGGGCCACTCGATCGGTCGTGGACCGCCTCAAGGCGGTCCAACTTTCTGCCGCACGCCCTAAAGGGCGATCTCTGCCAGTCCGGATGCCATTGCTGACAAAGGGAGATTATGGTGGATAGCGTCGACATCCCTGATTCTCACTGCGCTGCGCTTCTCTACAGTATGTGACGCGCTTTCGCGCTGCCTATTACGCCAAGAGGATCCCACCTACCCTAACTTTATGACGCGGACTGACTAACCAGAAGGCGATACTAATAGACAGGTTGGAGGCGGAACATACGCCGTGACCTGCATTTTCGCGCTTCGCGCGAACGGATGCTTCCCTGAAGGGACTAGGCGCTGAGCGCCGTCGCTGGTATCATCCCTCGAGGGTTATGCTTCTTGCAAGATAGCACCTTCAAGTCAGTCAGCCCGCGTCGTAAATAAGGGGAGTTGGATATCACATGGCGTAATCAGTAGCACGAAGCGCGTCACACTTTGTTGGCGCGGTGGCTCGTTGCGTCTGCATAAACAAAAGAACCCGGCTCGTGGGAACCGGGTTCTTTTTACGCTCCGTATTTAATACTTACACCTCGGCGTACAAATCCTTCAGCTTCAGCAGATGCTCGTAGCGGGCCATGGCGGCTTGTTCGTTGCGTTCGAACAGCTCGGTGGCGCGCTCGGGAAATTCGCGGGTCAGGCGGCTATAGCGAGCCTCGTTCATGAGGAATTCCTGGTAGCCACCCGCCGGCTCCTTGGAGTCCAGCGTGAACTTCTTGCCCGCCGGCGCGGCCGGGTTGAAGCGGAACAGATTCCAGTAGCCGCAGTCCACGGCCTTCTTCATCTCGTCCTGGCAGTTGGCCATGCCGCCCTTGATGGAGTGCATCTCGCACGGCGAGTAACCAATGATGAGCGATGGTCCCGGATAGGCCTCGGCCTCGGCGATAGCCTTGATGGTTTGGGCCGGCTTCGCGCCCATGGCCACCTGCGCCACGTACACGTAGCCGTAACTCATGGCAATCTCGGTGAGGCTTTTCTTCTTGATGTCCTTACCGGCGGCGGCGAACTGCGCGACCTGGCCGATGTTGGACGCCTTGGAGGCCTGGCCACCGGTGTTGGAGTACACCTCGGTATCGAACACGAACACGTTCACGTCTTCGCCCGACGCCAGCACGTGGTCGAGGCCGCCGTAGCCGATATCGTAGGCCCAGCCGTCGCCGCCGAAGATCCAGACGGACTTCTTGGCCAGGTAATCCTTGTTCTCAAGAATCTCAGGCGCCTCGGGGCAGCCACCGGCCGCCGCAGCCTCAAGCGCCGGGATGAGCGCCTTCACGGCCGCACCGTTCGCCTCGCCGTCGTTGGCGCTTTCCAGATACGCCGCGATAAATTCCTTCGTGGCCTCAGGCGTCTTGTCGCTGGCTGCCATCGCCTCCAGCTTGCCCACCAGGCGCGAACGCACGGCCTCGTGACCCAACAGCATGCCCAAGCCGTGCTCGGCGTTGTCCTCGAACAGCGAGTTCGACCAAGCTGGGCCATGGCCTTCCTTGTTCACCGTGTAGGGCGACGTGGCCGCCGGACCACCCCAGATGGACGAGCAACCCGTGGCGTTCGTGATGTACATACGGTCGCCGAACAGCTGCGTGACCAGCTTCGCGTATGCCGTCTCGGCGCAACCCGCGCAGGCACCCGAGAACTCAAGCAACGGCTGCTTGAACTGACTGCCCTTGACGGAGACATCTTCCAGTTCCGGCTTCGGCGCCACGTTGGCCACACAGTAGTCGAAGACCTCCTGCTCGGCCAGCTGGCTCTCGGTGGGCACCATGGAAAGCGAATTGCTCGGGCACACGTTGACGCACACGCTGCAGCCCATGCAGTCAAGCGGCGATACCGCCAGCGTGTACTGCATGCCAGCAGCCGTCTTGCCCTTGGCGGGCACGAGCACCGCAGCCGCCGGAGCTGCCGCAGCCTCGGCCTCGGTCAGCGCGAACGGACGAATGGTGGCGTGCGGGCACACAAACGCGCACTGGTTGCACTGGATGCAGGTGGCGGCATCCCATGCGGGCACCGTCACGGCAACGCCGCGCTTCTCATACGCGGCCGCGCCCTGCTCGAACTGGCCATCGGAGTGCGCCACGAACGCGGACACGGGCAGGCGGTCGCCGTCCATGCGGCCCACGGGCTCCATGATCTCGCGCACCATCTTCACCAGCTCGGGACGACCGGCAGGCGTGGGCGCTTCGCCCTCGTCAACCGCGTTGGTCCAGGCGGCCGGCACTTCTACCTGCACAAACGCCGTGGCGCCTGCGTCGATGGCGCGGTGGTTCATATCCACCACGTCCTGGCCCTTCTTCAGGTAGGACTTCGTGGCCGCATCCTTCATATACTGGATAGCATCCTCCTGCGGCATGACTCCCGCCAGCGTGAAGAACGCCGATTGCAGGATGGTGTTCGTGCGCTTGCCCATGCCAATTTCGCGCGCAAGGTCGATGGCGTTGATGGTGTACAGCTTGATGTCGTTGTTGGCAATGTAGCGCTTGGCCTCGGCATTCAGGTGATGCTCAAGCTCTTCGGGTGTCCACTGGCAGTTGATCATGAACGTGCCGCCCGGCTTCACGTCGTTCACCATGCGGAAGCCCTTGGTCACGTACGACGGGTTGTGGCAGGCCACGAAGTCGGCCTTGTTCACGTAATAGGTGCTGCGGATGGGCGAATCGCCGAAGCGCAGGTGGGAAATGGTTACACCGCCGGTCTTCTTCGAGTCGTACTGGAAGTAGGCCTGCACGTACTTGTCGGTGTGGTCGCCGATGATCTTGATGGAGTTCTTGTTCGCGCCCACCGTGCCGTCGCCGCCCAGACCCCAGAACTTGCACTCGATGGTGCCCGCCGCAGCGGTGTTCGGGCTGTTCGGGTCCTCAGGCAAGGACAAATTCGTCACGTCGTCCACAATGCCCACGGTGAATTCGCGCGCCGGCGCATCCTTCTCCAGCTCCTTGTAGATGGCGAACACGGAAGAAGGCGGCGTGTCCTTCGATGCCAGGCCGTAGCGGCCGCCCACCACCGTGAGGTCACCGCGACCCTCGTGCGAAAGCGCATTGATCACGTCCATGTACAAAGGCTCGCCGAGCGCACCCGGCTCCTTCGTGCGGTCCATGACGGCAATCTTGGTGCACGTGGCCGGCAGCGCCGCCACAAACTTCTCGCTCACGAACGGGCGATACAGGCGCACCTTCACGAGGCCCACCTTCTCGCCGTGCGCGTTCAGGTAATCCACAACCTCTTCCACCACGTCGCAGAACGAGCCCATGGCCACAATCACGCGGTCGGCATCCGGCGCGCCGTAGTAGTTGAACAGCTCGTAGTTGGTGCCCAGCTTCGCGTTCACCTGGTGCATGTAATCCTCAACCACCTCCGGCAGCGCGTCGTACACGCCGTTGATGGCCTCACGGTGCTGGAAGAAGATGTCGCCGTTTTCGTGGCTGCCGCGCATGGCTGGACGCTCCGGATTGAGCGAGTGCTCGCGGAACGCGCGCACGGCGTCCATGTCGCACATCTCGGCCAGGTCGTCGTAATCCCACACGGCAATCTTCTGCACCTCGTGTGACGTGCGGAAACCGTCGAAGAAGTTGATGAACGGGATGCGGCCCTTGATGGCGGACAGGTGCGCCACGGCAGACAGATCCATGACCTCCTGCACGTTGGTTTCGGCGAGCATCGCAAAGCCCGTCTGACGACACGCCATGACGTCGGAGTGGTCGCCGAAGATGCTGAGCGACTGGGCGGCCACGGTACGCGCGCTCACGTGGAACACGCTCGGCAGCTGTTCGGCCGCAATCTTATACATATTAGGAATCATGAGCAGCAAGCCCTGAGAGGCGGTGTAGGTGGTGGTGAGCGCACCCGCTGCGAGAGAGCCATGCACGGCACCGGCCGCGCCACCCTCGGACTGCATCTCGCACACCTTCACCGTGGTGCCGAAGATGTTTTTCTTGCCGGCGGCAGACCACTGGTCAACCAAGTCTGCCATCGGGCTCGACGGGGTGATGGGGTAAATACCCGCCACCTCGGTGAACGCATAGGAGACGTAAGCCGCGGCATTGTTGCCGTCCATCGATTTGAATTCTCTCGTCATTATTCCTCTCCTCTGAAGGGGATTCTGCCCTGACCGAAAGCTCGCTCACCCCGTCGCAGGCGCGGCGCGTGAGCGAGAGCGCGCAAGCGGGCTTTTAGCCGCTTAGTCCGATTACGCTTCGTCTGGTCGAATACACAGCCTCTATGATACCAGCGCCTCTTCGTAGGCGGACGCGACGCTCCGGCGGGCGGATGGCCGCGGTTGCCCCCGTCGGCAAACGGTTTCAATTGTGGCGACGTCGTGAAGCACCGCCGCCCACGCAGCGCGCTCAAAGCTTACCTTTATAGTAAGTACCTCCGCCCCGGACAAAAACAAGCCCCTAGCGTGCACTGAAAACTACGCGAAACACCGCCGAAAACCCGCCGCTGGCTCTTCGTTTACTATTTGTTGAACGGTGTTTCTCCCCGAATGATGACACGGGAGCAACTGGCGTTTCCCCAGGTGAATTATTCTCAAATTTGAATAACTAGCGGTAATATTGACTTTACCTGTTCTTTATTTTCGCGGCGATATCCACCATAATAGACGCCAGTCGTGGTGCGCGTGCATCTACGCGCGTACGCTCGGGGCAGGAAACGCCCCGCCAACGAATGGAGGGAAAGTTTATGGAAAAGCCTTTGAAGTCACCTTTAACTCGCCGCACGTTCCTTGCCGGTAGCGCCGTTGCTGCGGCAGCTGCTGGCCTCACGCTCGCCGGTTGCGGCGGTGGTGGCAACGAGGAAAAGCCGGCCGACAACGGCGGCGACACCCCTAAGTCTGACACCCCGGCTGCGGGTGGCACGCTCACGGGTGCGATGGCCTACACCAGCACGAACGTGAACCCCATCGGCAACAGCTCCGCGCTGATGCTGGCCGCTACGTGGCACGTGTTCGAGGGCCTGTACGACCTTGATCTGCACACGTACAAGACCTACAACGCGCTGGCCGCCGGCGACCCGGTGAAGGTGTCCGACACCGAGTATGAGGTCACGCTGCGCGACGGTGCCAAGTTCTCCAGCGGCGACGCCGTGACTGTCGACGACGTGGTGAACGCGTTCGAGAAGAACATGGCCGACGCTACCTACGGCGCGTTCCTCGAGTTCATTGAGGACGTAAAGGGCAAGGATGACAAGACGGTCACCTTCACGCTGAAGTACCCCTTCGAGAGCCTGCTCAAGGGCCGTCTGAGCGTGGTCAAGATCTTCCCCGCTTCGCTCACCGAGGACGACCTGAAGACCAAGCCCATCGGCTCCGGCCCGTGGATGTATGACACCATCAACGGCGACGACGGCGGCACCATCAACTTCGTGCCGAACACGAACTACGACGGCAAGTACAAGGCCACGGCCGACAACATGGCGTGGAACATCACGCTGGACGCCACCGCCCGCACGACCGCCCTGCAAGAGGCCACCGTGCAGGTTATGGAGAACGTGCCGGATGCCAACGCCGATCAGCTGACGGCCGCCGGTGCTACGGTTGAGTACCTCCAGGGCTTCAACCAGCCGTTCTTCATGTTCAACACGCTGAAGAAGCCGTTCGACGACTACCGCGTGCGTCAGGCGTTCTTCTATGCCGTGAACGTGGACAAGCTCATCTCCAACCAGATGGACGGCCATGCCGCTGCCATCACGAGCTTCCTGCCCGAGGATCACGAGAACTACCACAAGGCCGCCACGGTGTACACCTATGACCCCGAGAAGGCCAAGGCCCTGCTTGAGGAAGCCGGCGCGAGCGATCTGTCGTTCACGCTGCTCACCAACAACAACTGGGTGAAGGATCTCGCTCCGCAGATCAAGGAAGACTTAAGCGCCATCGGCGTGAACTGCACCATCCAGGAGGAGAAGATCAACTGGAGCGCCCTTGCTCCTTCCGACTCCGAGCTGCCCTACGACGTTATGCTTACCCCGGGCGACCCGACCTGCTTCGGCAACGACCCCGACCTGCTCATGAGCTGGTGGTACGGCGACAACGTGTGGACCGACGGCCGTTCTTGCTGGAAGAAGGCAGCCGACGGCAAGTGGGCCGAGCTGCAGGAGCTTATGCAGCAGGCGCGCGTGGCCGACAGCGCCGCGCAGCAGGAGCTGTGGAACCAGTGCTTCGACCTTCTGGCCGAGCAGGTGCCGCTGTACCCGCTGTTCCATCGCCAGCTGGCCACGGGCTACCAGGATTCCATGATCTCTGGCTTCCAGCCCATCGCCACCACGGGCCTCGTGTTCCTGGGCGCTAGCCCCAAGGCGTAAGGCTTACGCACTCGGCGATTTTTGCACGATACTGCGGGCCCGTCCCTTTGGGGGCGGGCCCTTTTGTTGAGCGTATGCCGCTCGCGGCAAAAGGGGGTTCCCCGAAGCTCCACCTGCGGGAACTTTCTTACTACGCGGGCGCATTTTCCACACAGAAACACTACGTACTCATATAGAATACGAGGTGGCTTCTCGCCGCAGGGTTCACGGGTCTCCCACGTGCGCTGCGCCGAGCAGCAACCGTATTGTCGACAAGAGCCAGATAGCGAAAGGGGGACCCGGTGAGCAACCTGTTACGCCTGATCGGCCGACGCCTCATAGCGCTGCCTATCATGATATTCGGTGTCACCATCCTCGTGTTCTTCATCATGGCGCTGTCCCCCATCGACCAAGCGTATTCGGTCTTGGGTGAGAACGCCTCGGAAGAACAGGTTATGCAGTACCGCGAGGACCACGGGCTGAACGATCCGGTACTCGTGCAGTACGGCAACTTCATGGTGGGGCTTGCCCAGGGCGATTTGGGCACCTATGGTGCGAACAACGCCTCGGTGGCTGAGCGCATTGGCACCGCCCTTCCGGTCACGTTGCAGCTGACCTTCTTTGGTTTGATTATTGGCGTGGTGGTGGCCGTGATACTGGGTGTGATCTCGGCGCTCTACCGCGACCGATGGCCCGACCAAATTATCCGTGTGTTCTCCATCGCCTGCATTGCTACGCCCTCGTTCTGGCTGGCCGTGCTTATGATTTTGCTGTTCTCTTCCATGCTGCATGTGCTGCCCGCCTCTGGGCCCCTGCCCTCCATCACGTCGGACTTCGGCGGATGGATGGCGCGTATGGCCATGCCTGCAGTGGCGTTGGGTGTGCCAGTTGCCGGCCAGCTGACGCGCGTTATCCGTACGTCCATGGTGGAAGAGCTCGACCGCGACTACGTGCGCACCGCACTTGGCGCGGGCATCCCGAAGAGTGTCGTGGTGGCGCGCAACGTGCTGCGCAACGCGCTCATCACGCCCGTAACGGTGCTTGGCCTGCGCATTGGCTACCTCATTGGTGGTGCGGTGGTTATCGAGGTTATCTTCAACCTCCCCGGCATGGGTATGGCCATCCTGTCCGGCATTCAGTCCAGCTACACGATGCTCGTGCAGGGCGTCGTACTGGTGGTGGCCGTGACGTTCATTGTCATCAACATTATCGTGGATATGCTTTATATCCTGATCGATCCCCGAATCAGGACGGTGTAGCATCATGGTGAAACTTCGAGGAAACCTTACTGAGAACATGGAGGCCAACGCCGGCAAGGTGCATTTCCGCCGGTGGAAGGCCATGAGCATCGGTTCGCGCATCTCGCTTATTGTGCTGGTACTGGTGGTAATGATTGCGGTGTTCGCCAACATTTTGGCGCCGCACAACCCGCTGGAAATTTTCACGGCACGCCAGGCACCTGACGCGCAGTTCTTGTTTGGCACCGACGACAAGGGCCGCGACGTGTTGTCGCGCATGATGTATGGCGCGCGCTACTCGCTCATCATTGGCCTGGGTGCAACCGCGTTTGCGCTGGTATGCGGCTCCATTATTGGTGCCGTGGCCGCCGTCGCCCGCAAGTGGGTGTCGGAAGTTATCATGCGCATCTTGGACGTTATCATGTCCTTCCCGGGCATCGCGCTGGCCGCCACGTTCGTGCTGGTGTTCGGCAACTCCGTGCCCTCGCTCATCTTCGCAATTGGCTTTTTGTACATCCCACAGATTGCGCGTATCGTGCGCGCCAACGTGGTGAGCGAGTACAACCAGGACTACGTGCGCGCCGTGGTGGTTTCCGGCGCTCGCGCCCCGTGGATTCTCGTGAAGCACGTGGTGCGCAACTGTATTGCGCCCGTTATGGTATTCACCATCGTGTTGGTGGCTGATGCTATCGTGTTCGAGGCGTCGCTGTCGTTCATCTCTGCTGGCATTCCGGAGCCCACGCCTACCTGGGGCAACATTCTGTCTGATGCCCGCGGTGGCGTGCTGGCTGGTCGCTGGTGGCAGGCATTGTTCCCCGGCCTGGCTATCATGATTACCGTGCTTTGCCTGAACATTCTGTCCGAGGGCATCACCGACGCCATGGCCGCAGCGCCGAAGGCACCCGTGAAGGCCGACGACGCAGCGGTACGTGCGAACCGTGAAGCCGACAAGATGGTTGCCGACCCCACGCTGGCCTACGCAGCCCAGGCTGAAATGCTGGAGCAGCGCCTAGCCCAGTTGCAGGCCGTAGAAAAAACGCGCCACGACCGCTTCCCCGCCCGTACCGACGTGCCGCCCATTCTGGAAGTGAAGGACCTGTGCATCAAGTTCCCGCGTCATGGCGACGTGAACGTGGTTGACCACGTGAGCTTTGTGGTGCGCCCGCGTCAGACCATGGGCCTCGTGGGTGAATCCGGCTGCGGCAAGTCCATCACCTCGCTTACCATCATGGGCCTGCTTGATCCGAAGGCCACCATCACCGGAGAGGTGCTCTACGACGGGCAGAACTTGCTTGCCATGAGCCAGCGCCAGCTGAATGAGTTGCGCGGCCGCGAGATTGCGATGATCTATCAGGACGCGCTGTCTTCGCTGAACCCGTCCATGCTGATTAAGGCCCAGATGAAGCAGCTCACCAAGCGCGGCGGCACCCGCAGCGCCGAGGAACTGCTTGAGTTGGTAGGCCTCGACCCGAAGCGCACACTGGACTCGTATCCGCACGAACTGTCCGGCGGCCAGCGCCAGCGCGTGCTTATTGCTATGGCGTTGACGCGCGACCCAAAGGTTATCATTGCCGACGAGCCCACCACCGCCCTTGACGTGACGGTGCAGAAGCAGGTCATTGACCTGCTGAACAAGCTACAGAAGGAACTGGGCTTCGCCATGGTGTTCGTGAGCCACGACCTGGCGCTGGTAGCCGAGGTGGCGAACTCCATCACGGTTATGTACGCTGGCCAGGTTGTGGAGCAAGGCCCGGTGACGGACATCCTGTGCCACCCGGTGCACGAGTACACGCGCGGCCTTCTGGGTTCGGTGCTGTCCATCGAAGCCGGCGGCGACCGCCTGCACCAGGTGCCCGGCAGCGTACCGTCGCCGAAGGACTTCCCCGAGGGCGACCGCTTCACGCCGCGCTCAAGCCACCCCGACAAGGTGTCGCAGCTGCGTCCCGTGTTGAAGCGCGTTTCCGACTCCGATCACTACTATGCCGAGCTGCCTGATAGCGAACTTAAGCGCCTCGACATTAAGCCCTACGTGCCAGGAGGTGCCATCATATGAGCCAGGAGACCGTAAACGGGGTCATCGACAACGCCGCTACTACGGCGGCAGTCGATGGCGAACCCGAGCCCATCATTTTCCTTGACGACATTAGCGTGACGTTCAAGACGCGCACCGGCTCTATCCTGCACCCGAACCGCGTGCAGGCCGTGCGCGGGCTCACGTTGAAGCTGATGCCCGGCATGACACTGGGTATTGTGGGCGAATCCGGCTGCGGCAAGTCCACCACCGCAAACGTCATGTGCGGTTTGCAGGCGCCCACGTCGGGCAAGGTGTTCTTCAAGGGTCGCGACGTGACGAAGCGCACGGCCGAGATGCGCCGCGTTATCGGCCGCGTGATTTCGGTGGTGTTCCAGGATCCGGCGACGGCCCTGAACGCCCGCATGACCGTGCACGACCAGCTGCTTGACCCGCTGAAGGTGCACAAGATTGGCGACAAGACCTCGCGCGAGCAGCGTGTGCTGGAACTGATTGAGATGGTGGGCCTGCCGAACTCCGTGCTGGAGGCGCTGCCGGGCCAGCTGTCTGGTGGCCAGCGCCAGCGTGTTGCTATCGCGCGCGCGTTGTCGCTGTCGCCCGACGCTATTATTGCTGACGAGCCCACCAGCGCTTTGGACGTGTCCGTGCGCGCACAGATTTTGAACCTGCTGATGGATTTGAAGCGTGACCTGGGACTGTCGATGGTGTTCATCAGCCACGACATTCAAACCGTGCGCTACATTTCCGACCGCATTGTGGTGATGAATGCCGGCCAGGCTGTGGAGCGCGGCACACCTGATCAGCTGTTCACGAACCCGAAGGACGACTACACGAAGTTGCTTTTAGGTGCGGCACCTTCGCTTCTGCATCCGGAGCTTGCGGCGTTCGCCGAGTAGGTGTTGGCTGGTGTGCGCACGCGTGGCGCGCACCGTGGACGCTCGTTAGTTTGACCGCGCCCGGCCCCGTAAGGGTGGCCGGGCGCTTTCTTTATGGTGACCTGCCCTCTTGCGTTGACGAACGCCGAGGAGCACACTACCCTTTTACCGTTTGGAATCAGACCTGAAAAGAGGCTAAGGACCCATGACCGATTCACCGTTTCGCGGAGTTATTCCGCCGGTTGTTATCCCGCTGACCGAGAAGCGCCAGCTTGACCTGGAGGCGCTTGAGCGCACTATCAACCGCATGATCAACGCAGGCGTTGACGGCCTGTTCTTCCTGGGCTCGTCGGGCGAGGTGGCGTTCCTCACCGACGCGCAGCGCTACCACGTGCTGCAAGAGGCCATCGCCATGGTGCACGGCCGCGTACCCGTGATGGCGGGCATC
This sequence comes from Gordonibacter faecis, assembly GCF_030077735.1. Taxonomy (NCBI): domain Bacteria; kingdom Bacillati; phylum Actinomycetota; class Coriobacteriia; order Eggerthellales; family Eggerthellaceae; genus Gordonibacter; species Gordonibacter faecis. The sequence continues at coordinate 10,917 of NZ_JASJEU010000017.1, forward strand.
ATCGACATGGAGACCATGCGCGTGGTTGACCAGGCCAAGCGCGCGACTGGCTACGGCGTGGACGCACTGGTGGCCACGGCCCCCTTCTACGCGCTGGGCGGCCCGAAGGAAGTTGAGCGTCACTTCCGCGCCATTCGCGAATACACCGACCTGCCGCTGTTCGCCTACGACCTGCCTGCGTGCGTGCACACCAAGCTTGACCCCACCATGCTGGTGCGTCTCGGCGAAGACGGCGTGCTGCAAGGCGTGAAGGACTCGTCGGGCGACGACGTGTCGTTCCGCTGGCTCATGCTGCAAAACGAGGACGCGGGACACCCACTGCAGCTTTTGACCGGCCACGAGGTAGTGGTTGACGGTGCGTATCTGGGCGGCGCGGACGGATCCGTCCCCGGCTTGGCGAACATCGACCCGGAAAGCTATGTGGAGCAGTGGAAGGCCGCGCAGGCTGGCGACTGGGAACGTGTGCGCGACATCCAGAATCACCTGGCCCGCCTCATGTTCGTGACGCGCGAGGTGAAAGCCACCGTGGGCTTCGGCGCGGGCGTGGGCGCGTTCAAGACGGCGCTGTGGCAGTTGGGCGTGTTCAATACGAACCAGATGCGCGAGCCCGTGGAACCACTTGAGGGCGAGGACGTGGATCACATCGTTGAGGTGCTGAAGCGCGCGGGGCTGATGGACGCCGACGCGCCGACGCGCCGCTAGGACGCGGTTGTGAGCGACGTGCAGGTAGTGGACGCCGAGCGCGCCGGGGGGTTTCCCTGCGTGGTGGCCGCTTTGGATGTGGGCGGCACCAAGATTGCGGGGGCGCTGGTGCGCTATGCGGCTTCTGACACCGCGCCGGTGGTGGAGGCGCGGCGTGCTGTGCCAACCAAGGCTGCGCGCGGCGGGGCTGCGGTGCTGGAGACGCTGAGTGCGCTGGCAGGTGAGCTTGTTGCGGCTGGTGCTACGGATGGCCAGGCTGTGGTAGGCGTGGGCGTGGGCACGGCCGGGCGCGTGGATGCGCGCACGGGTTCCATTGCGTACGCGAACGAGATTATGCCTGGTTGGACGGGGCAGCCCGTGGCGGCGCACCTGCGCGAGGTGCTGGGCTTACCAGTGGCCGTGCTGAACGACGTGCAGGCGCACGCGCTGGGCGAGGCCCGTTGGGGCGCGGCACAGGGGGCGGACACCTGCCTCATGGTGGCCGCAGGCACCGGCCTTGGTGGCGCTATCATTGCGCATGGGCGCGTGCTGCGCGGCGCGCATGGGTTCGCTGGTGAGGTGGGCCACACGCTCTCCCCCGACGCGGCGGGCGTGCGCTGCGTGTGTGGCGGCACGAGCCACTTAGAATCGGTGGCCTCGGGAAGCGGCATTGAGGAACGCTACCGTGCGGCTGGTGGCGAGGCGCTTTCGGGCGCTGAGATTGCCGAGCGCGCGGCGGCGGGCGACGAGCTGGCGCGCCAGGTGATTGAGTTGGCCGGAAGCAGCTTGGGCGAGGCTATTGCAGGCTGGGCCAGCATGTTGGACCCGGAACTGGTTGTGCTGGCTGGCTCGGTGCTGAACGCGGGTCCGTTGTGGCGCGACGCCCTGCATGAAGGTTACGCGCGGCAGACGCCGGAAACCTTGCGCTCGCTTCCCCTGGTGGATGCGCAGCTCAAGGGCGATGCGCCACTCATTGGCGCAGCTGAGAACCTGTTAGACTTTCTCGGGGCGCGCGACTAGCGCCGCACCCCGTCATGTTCACGAAAGAAGGAAGTATGGCTGTCGACCCCCTGATCCAACGCCTTAAGGGCACGCTTATTGTGAGCTGCCAGGCTTACCCGGGTGAGCCGCTGCGCCACCCCGAGACCATGGCGCAGATGGCGCGCGCGGCTGAACTGGGCGGCGCCTCCGCCATCCGCTGCCAGGGGCTGGCGGACATCGCGGCCATCAAGGGGCGCGTGGATATTCCGGTTTTTGGCCTTTGGAAAGAGGGGCACGAGGGCGTTTACATCACGCCTACGCTGCGCCACGCGCGCGCCTGTATCTCGGCCGGCGCCGACGTGGTGGCGCTTGACGCCACTGCACGCCCCCGCCCCGACGGGCGCACGTTCGAGGAAACCGTTGAGGCACTGCGCGGCGAAACCCTGATCATGGCCGACTGCGCCTGTATGGACGACGTGAAGCGCGCGCTTGCGTGCGGCGTTGACATCGTGTCCACCACCCTTGCAGGCTACACGAACGACCGCCCCAAAACCGAAGGCCCCGACCTGGAATTCCTGCGCGAAGCTGTTGCGGCTGCGGGCGAAGTCCCCGTGTTCTGCGAAGGCCGCATCCACAACTTGGCTGACGCACGCGCGGCCATGGACGCCGGCGCTTTCGCCATTGTAGTAGGGACGGCTATTACGCACCCGACGTCCATCACCTCCTGGTTCGCGGGGGCTATCGGGTAGGAAGGTGCAAGCTGGAGGACGCGCGCAAATACAAAGTGTGACGCGCTAACGCGCTACCTAATACGCCATAAATTTTACAAATTCCCAACGTTACGCCGCGGGCTGACTGTCTTGAAGGCGCAACCTTTATTAAAGGAAGAATCCCCAGGTCAAAGTAGGGGCGATTCACGAATCGCCCTTTCCGCCGAAGGCGGAGCACTCGATTATCACCCCAGTTACATGTTTCGCACAAACTTCCATTCTTGGTTTGCGGCGGCCATCGGCTAGAAGAAGGGATTCGACCTGTCCGGCTGGGGGGGTTTGGGAGGGTTCTTGGCGCGCCGCTCCGCTGCTCAAACGTCCTTCCGCGCTTTGCGCGGAAGGACGTTTTCGTGCGCTGCGCTCCTTCATGCTTTAGCATGCGCCCTTCGGGCGCGAAGAAGACAGTGTTCAGAAGCGCCAAG
>NZ_JASJEU010000018.1:0-113646 GCF_030077735.1 Gordonibacter faecis
TACACCGCCACGACATCGTTTCCCGGTCCGTCGCTTACATGCGGTATATAGTCGGCATAGTAGCACGCGATTTGGGAATGTGAAGTGTCCCCAATCTTCCCTAACCCCGGCAGAAGCGAGCCAATACTTCCCTATTCCCGCAGGTAGAATATGCTCTCTACCCCACAACAAGCGATATCTCCAAAACCTCCCCGCCTCCACACTTTCTCCATATAATATGACGCGCTTTCGCGAGTTGTCTTCAATGTGGGACATGTTTGCACGCCGTCCAACCAGAGCAACAACAACGAAGCCCCTAGCCCCCTCTTGTCATCCTGAGTGAGCGAAGCGAGTCGAAGGATCCCGTGCGGCGGCAGCTGGGAGACTTCCTGCTGGCGCCACACGGGATCCTTCGACTACGCGCCTACGGCGCTCCGCTCAGGATGACAAAGGGGATCGGGAGCCTTTCTGTTGTTGTTCGGGATGAAGGTCGTAGCTCATTCGTGCGCAGCGCGAAAAAACGCAGGTCATAATTACATTCTCCGCCTTCGGCGGAGAGGGCGTTTCATGAAGCGCCCCTACGAAGGTTACCTTTTTAGTTATGTTTATGATACTTGGAGGAGCCCGCGTCGTAGTGATAGGGGGGGCATCATCTCTTGGCGTAATCGGTAGCGCGAAGCGCGTCACACTTTTGGTGGCGTGGGTGGTTCCTTCTCCCCTTCTCTTGGTGCCTTTATCGCGAAGAGGGTTACAGCTACAAGCAGGGGGACGGCGGCGATGAAGGGGTAGACGTAGCGAGCGGCGGCTGTTGGGGAGACGAGGATGATGAGAAACGACACCAGGATGGGCGTGAGCACCCACAGGTGGTGCCGGGCTTTGTAGATAAAGAGGCTGGTCACCGCCGCAACCAGCCAGCCACCGTAGAGGCCGGACGTGAAGAGGATGCCCAGCGGCATTGAGGCCATGAGGTCATACATCCTGTTCATCACCTGGGTCATGGCTTTGCAGAACGGCGGGGAGTCCAGCACGATGTTGGCGGGGCCCTCGAATTCGGCCATCTCGGGGACGCAGAAATCGCAGGATAGGGACGGGAGGTCGTAGGTGCGCACGGGAGCCAACAGCGGGTAAATGAGGTTGAGCGCGGCTTCCGCGTAGATGACGGGGTGGCGCACGCCGAGGGCTGCCCACGTTACCAAAAACGCGCCGATTTCGCCCGTGGTGGCGGTTTGGATGAAGCGCTTTTTCACGGGGTCGGCGAGCGTGGGGTTGAGGTCTTCGGCTGCTTCGCGCACGGGCAGCACCGCCTCGATGGACGCGCGTTCTTGGGCGGATAGGTCGTCGGGGCGCTCGGCGTAGACGGTGGCAACCTGCTGGAGCGGCAGGCTGAGCATTTCTTGCTTGCCACCAGGTACGACACCGAACGCGGGATATGCCAGCGCGGGCACCAGGACGGCGCAGACCACCCAGGGGACAAGCGTGACCAGGGCGGTTCGCACGCGCTGTCCGCTGCACGCGCAGATGAGCGGCACGGCCGAGAGCAGCATGAGCCAGCCGCCCGCCTTCTTGGTGAGCACGCACAGGGCGCACGCAAGGACAAGCACCACCAGGTAGCCGCGCGCGGGCAGTTCCCTTCCCTGCACCCGCGCTCGGAAGAATTCCACGTAGCAGAGGAAATACACGGCGAAACAGGGTGCGAACAGCATGTCGTTTTGCAGGGTGACCGCGTTGCGCGGGATGGCGGGCATGAGCGCAACGAACAGCAAGCACGCGAGGCGTATCGGTGCCGGTACGCCCAGTTTCTCGCCATAGCAACAGCCGACGGCCAGGGCGGCCGCCGTTGCGAGGCAGAGCAGCATTGCATAGAGCCAGAAACCCAGCTGCTGGGAGCCGAGAAACGTGCCGAGGCGCCAAAAGAGGCCGTACACCAACGTGGTGAACACGGGTTTGTGGTCAATGAACTGGGCATTGTATACCTGGTCGATGCCCATGGGTTGGTAGCTCACCGGCGCGGGCGTGGCGAATTGGAACAGCTGCCAGACGCTGTCCCAGTCGCCGTAGCAGGGAAACGCGAATGCAATCCAGGGAAGCCAGAGAAGCACGATGACGCCCGTTGCGCGCGCCACGCCACGCGGGGTGAATGAGAGGTCGAGCACACGCAGTGCGCGCGGCGTTGCGGTGCTCGCGCGGCGCAGGAGCGAGGGGGCGGCTCGCGCGGCTGCGTAGAGAAGTGCCGCCAGCAGCAGGCCGAGGGGGATGGCCGCCGGTACGGCGCAGACGAGCGGTGAGGGCACGGGGATATCGCTTGAGGTGAGCGGGCGCGCCAGCAGGTCGGCCAGCGCATACGTATAGGCTAGGACGAAGCCGAGCGAGAGCGACCACGTGAGGCGGTACCGCGAACACGGGATGCGTTCGGGAGCGCGCGCCTTGCGTGCGTGGGTCGTGCACCACTGTTTGGTCATGGGATGGCTTTCTGATTTGCAAACTTTTAGTTTGCATAGTACCACCCGTTTGATAAATTGCAAACTCTCTGTTTGTAGAATATGCTTTCATCAGGGGTTATTGTCTCTGCATGCAAACGGAAAGTTTTCAATCATTTCAGAAGATGCTCGGTGCACGCATCCAGAGCATTCGCAAGACGCGCAAACTCTCACAGGAGGAAGTGGGCCACCTGCTGGGTATGGATCGCGTCTCCATCGGCTACATTGAACAGGGCAAACGCGCGCCCAAGTTGAGCACCTTGCACGCGCTGTCAAAGGTGTTCGATGTCGATATTCGCGAGTTTTTTGATTTCCCGGGGAAATGAAACGAAGGGCGCGCAGAGTGCGCTCTCTTTGGGAGCGATGTTTCGGCGGGACTCTATCCTCGTTTTATTTTCGCGCTTTGCGCGAAAGGGCGATTCGTGAATCGCCCCTACGAAGTTTACCTTTTAGGTAATATTTATGTGTGAAGGTATTACATTCGTCATGATGTTAGAAAGGGCAATACCTTGTGGCTTACTAGATAGTGCGTAAGCGCGTCACATTTTGCGCCAGCGCGTTACGCCTCGAGCAGCTTGCCGCGGAGGATGATGTGGCGTATCTCTAGGTTCTCGTCCAGCACTACGGCGTCGGCTATGTGACCGGGGGCGAGGGAGCCGCGGTCGCGCAGGCCCAGGGCGCGCGCGGGGTTCGTGCTGGCGGCCTTTATGGCACTTGGCAGGGGAACGCCCATATCCTGCACAGCAATGCGCACGCAGGACATGAGGTCGGTCGCCGAACCCGCAATGGTGCCGTCGGCCAGCGTGGCGCGGTTGCCGCGCACGGTGACGTTTTGGCCACCCAGGTCATATTCGCCATCATCCAGGCCCGTGGCGCGCATGGAGTCGCTGATCAGAATGATGCGGTCGTCGCCGAACGCGGCCATAAGCAGGCGCACCATGGCAGGGTGAATGTGCACGCCGTCAGCAATGAGTTCCGCCGTCACCTCCGGGCAGTCGAACGCGGCGGCAATGGGGCCGGGCTTGCGGTGGTGCAGCGGGGGCATGGCGTTGCACAGGTGCGTCATCTGGCGCGCGCCCGCCTCGATGGCAGCGCAGGTTTGGTCGTAGGTGGCCTGCGTGTGCGCCACCGACACGCGTACCTCGTCCGCCACGGCGCGAATAAACTCCAGCGCGCCTTCCACCTCGGGCGCCACGTCCACCAGCTTCACAAGACCCTGCGCGCGCTCCTGCAGCCGGCGGAACATGCCCTCATCCGGTACGTGCAGGTAGGCGGGATTTTGCGCGCCAATGTTGTCGGGCGAAAGATAGGGGCCCTCCATGTTGATGCCCACAAGCGCCGCGCCGTCAGCAGGCGCGCTGTAGGCGGTGGCCGCGTCCATGAGCGGGCCCAGCACGTCCTCGGGATACGTCATGGTAGCCGGGCAGATGGCAGTCACGCCGCGCGATGCCTCAAAGCGCGCGATGGCGTTCAGCGCCTCGGGCGTGCCGTCGCAGAAGTCAAAGCCCGCACACCCATGAAAGTGCAGGTCAATCAACCCGGGAATCACGTAGCAGCCCGTCGCGTCCACGACGGCGCCCTCCCCCGCCGTGCCCGCAGCCAACACGAATCGCCCGTCTTCAATGGCAACGTCCCGTTCGGCAAACTCGTCGCCCGTAAACACCTTTCCGCCCGTGATACGCATGCTGCGTCCTTTCGCATTCATCCCGCGCCCCAGCAGCGCACTGCCACCGGAAGTCGTTTTCTCCACCATACCAGCACGACGGCCCCGGTGAAACACCAGGGCCGTCCTCATCATCGTTTCGTCAAAAGACGCCGTGCGCCCGGGCGCGCTTTACACCAGGTCGCGGCAGAGCTTGCCCGCCTCCGGGTCCACGATTACCGTCACGTCGGGGTGGAACTGCAGGATGGACGCCGGTACCTGCGGCGTCACCGGGCCGAAGAACGCGCGCTTCACGATGTCGGCCTTGTGCGCACCCTCCACCACCATGAGGATGGAGCGCGCCGCCATGATGGTGCCGATGCCCATGGTGTAGGCCTGGCGCGGCACGTCGTCGATGCAGTCGAACAGGCGGCTGTTTGCCTGGATGGTGCTCTCCGTGAGGTCGACGCAGTGCGTGGTCTTCGGGAAGGTGTCCTCCGGCTCGTTGAAGCCGATGTGCCCGTTCGGCCCCAGGCCCAGCAGCTGCAGGTCGATGCCGCCCGCAGCCTCGATGGCTTCCTCGTACGCGGCGCACACGGCGTCCGCGTCGGGGTTCGCGCCCTCGGGCACGTGCGTGCGCGCCTGGTCGATATCCACCTTGTCGAACAGGTGCTGTTTCATGAAGTAGCGATAGCTCTGGTCGTGCTCCGGCGCGAGGCCGCGGTACTCATCCAAGTTGAACGTGGTCACGTCGGCAAACGACAGCTTTCCCGCTGCGCAATCGGCCACCAGTTCCGCGTACAGGCCGATGGGCGTGGTGCCCGTGGCCAGGCCTAACACGCACGCAGGGTCGGCGCACACCCAGTCGGCGATGTGGTCGGCGGCGCGACGGCTCATGTCCTCGGCGCTGTCGGCAATGATGAATTCCATGGAACCTCTCTTCTCTCGCATGCGGTTAGTGAAAGGCCGCGCCGCAACTGCGGCGGAACCGTGAGCGCTCCCCGACGGGCGCGCGTGTTTACTCGTTCGCTACGTCCAAAACTGCGCTGTCTCGATGACGTTCTGATACGCCCACGGGTACACGTCGGAGTACCACCCCGTCTCGGGCACAAAACACACCAAGGCGCTGTACAAAACCGATATCGCCACCAGCGCAAGCAGCACTTTCATCAGCAGATTCGCCGTCTGCGAGCGCGGATCCAGGTTTTCGTTCACAATGAAGGCCAGAAGCACCACCGCCGCCAGGAACATGAAGCTGAAGTCGGCGAAGTAACGTTGCAGGATGCCGGCCATTTCCGCGTCCAGCAGCGCCACCACCACGCCCGAGGCCAGCAGCACCACGATAACACCCATGATAGTGCGCGTGGAGCGCTGGCGCACGCGCAGCGACAAAATGCGCTTCGCGAACGGCAGAATCCACAGAACCGGCAGGCACGCCAGGATGCCGCCGAACGTGACTTCCTTGATGGTTTGCCCCATGTAGGTGGTGTCAAACGGCGCCGGCTGCACGAACGGGAACACGCCCGTGACGCTGGGCGGTTGCAGGAAGTACGCGAACAGCGCGGGTGCCAGGCGGCCCAGCTTCCAGCCGCGCTTCGTCATGTCGTTCACCGTGAGGTTGTAGTTCGCGCCGAAGTCGGTAAGCGACCCGAAGCGCGCGTAGTTGTACCCCATGAGGCCTGCCGCCACCACCACGTACGGCGCCACGAGGCACGCGAACTCGCGCGCGCCGCGCGGCGTGAACAGCCGCCGCTCAGATATGTAGGCGCGCCAGAACAGCGGGAACGCCAAAAACGACAGCACCACCAGCTGCGGACGACATCCTACCACCAGCGCCATGCAGAGCGACCCGGCCAGGTACCACTTTTCCGGCCCCGACGAGCGCGCTGCTGCCACGCGTCCGCGCATCCAGAAATACAACCCCCACACCGAAAACGCCAGCCCCAGCATGATGGGCAGCGAATAGAACGTCGGGAATTTCAGCAGATACAGCACGCCGCAACACATGACAAGCGGTATCTGCAACAGCAGGTAGAGGCCCAGGCTCACGCGCTTGAAGTGGTAGCGCGCGAAGCGGTCAAGCAGCGCCGAGCACCCCAGCACAAAGGCAATGCACGCCAACAGCACCCCTATAGCCGTGGGGAAGTTAGCTCCCGTGAGCAGGTAGAACGGTAGGTAGAACAGCACTACCGGCACCACGCCGAAGTAGACGTAGTAGTGCCCGTCGTGATACGCCACGTCGAACAGGTACGGCTCGCCCGTTTCCTTCTGCGCCTCGTCGCGCGCGCCCTTGTCGTAGGGGTCGGACATGTCCTGGAGCCACTGAGGCGGCTCTTCTTCCAGGTAAAGTTGCCCGTGCGCCATGGCCTTCGCCAGCTCCGCGTACTGCTGGGCGTTGTCGCCGCCCACCTCGAACACGTTTACAATGCTGTGGCCATCCCACGAGCCGTTGTTGTAGTCCTTCGTGGCCACGCCCACGAGGTTCGACCCTATGAACAAAAACGTTGCCATGAGGTACACCTCGATGACCACCGCGGCGATGATGGCCGCCTTCGATTTGCGCGGTTCGTCCACAATACCAATGCGATAGATGGCCGAGCGCGGCCGGAACGCGAACGCCAGCGCCAGGATGCCCACCGTGGCAAAGAAGCGCCCCGTGTTGAAGTCGAACGGATGGCGCGCGTTGATGCAGATGTCCGAGAGCTTGATGGGATAGCCCACGTCGTCGCCCACGATGTCGATGCGCAGATTGTTGACCAGGCCCGAGGTGTTCAGGTTGATGTACTCACTCTGGTCGGACAGCGTGGACACCGCCACATCGGGCACGCCCACCGTGTACTCGGTGGAGTCGAAGTAGGTGTGGTGCGCGTCGTCGGTGAACTGGATTTTCACCGTGAGTTCCTGCGCAGGCTGGCGGTAGTCGAAGTTGAGCCACACGTTGTGCACCTCAACGTTGAGGTTCGAAAACTCCAGCGTGTGGTTCACCGCCGTAAGTTTGTACTGCTCGTCGGCCGTTTCTTGCAAGTTGAGACGACTGTTTAGGCTGATGGTGTTGTAGTTCGCCGTGAGAAAGTAGTTGATGTTGAAGACGAACGTCTCCAGCAAAAGCGCAATGAGCACAAGGGCGAACGCGCTTTTCACCAGGTGTATCACCGCCGGCCGATGCGCCTGCATAAAGCGACCGTAAGCGTAAGATATGTTCTGTCGAACCGTAGGCATACTGGTTACGAATTATACGGCACGAGGGGGCGCGCAGCAGCCAGAAAACAAAAGCGGACGAACTGGATGTCCGTCCGCTTTTGCAGGTTTACGTAGTTCCGCGAACTGCTAGAGGCCGAGAGCTTGCTTCACGTCGGCGTACACCACGTCGGGGTCGCGGTCGCCGTCGATGGTGACCAGCAGATCGCAGCCGCGATAGTAGTCGATGAGCGGCGCCGTGGACTTCTCGTACACGTCGAGGCGGTTGCGCACCGTGGCCTCGTTGTCGTCATCGCGCTGGTACATTTCGCCACCGCACTTCGGGCAGGTCTTATCCGCGGCGGTACCGATGTAGTTGCAGTCACGGCACATGCGGCGCGAGGTGAGGCGCTTCACGATAACCTCGGAGTCCACGTCCACCAACAGCGCGGCATCCAGCGGGCGCTCAAGCTTCGACAGCTCGGCGTCCAAGGCCACGGCCTGGGCAGACGTGCGCGGGAAGCCATCAAGGATGAAGCCCTTCTCGGTGTCCGGCTCCTGCAGACGCTCCGTCACAAGGCCGATGATGACGTCGTCGGGCACAAGCTCGCCAGCGTCCATGTACGACTTGGCCTTCTTGCCCAGCGGCGTGCCAGCCTTCACGGCAGCGCGCAGCATATCGCCCGTGGAAATGTGCGGCGTGCCGAACTCTTCCACCAGCTTGGCCGCCTGCGTACCCTTACCAGCGCCCGGCGCCCCCAACAACACAATGTTCATGTGATTTCCTTTCAACCTGTAATCGGTAAGTAGTATTGTAGCAAACCCCTGCGCACAGCAATCATATTTCAGAAGAAAGACAGCGAGCGCCGGTGCCGAAACCCTGTTTCAGGCGCGCAGTGCGTACGGGAACTCATCGCTCATCGCGCACTTTCAGCAACTCTTGTCGCGAATTCACACCCATTTTCTGGTAAATGTGGTAGGTATGGGTTTTAACCGTATGCGGCGACAAAAACAGCTTTTCAGCCACCGAGTTCGTGTCATAGCCTTGCAAGAGCAACACCAGCACCTCACCCTCACGACGTGACAGTTCGTACTCTTCGGCAAGCACCTTTCCTTTCGCCAGATTGCTATCAGCCGATGTGATTTTCAACCCATCGTCTTTTAGTACGTCACCCGGCGTGTCGCGCGGCATGACGTCAATCTTCCCGCTGGCAGCCACCATGACAAACAGCAGCACTGCAAGGAAAAACGGCATGACGAAGGCATAGTCACGCGACAGATCGAAGAAATTCATGAGTGTGAGATCAATGGCACCCGCCGCCACCATGCCTGCTTGGATATAAATCCTCCCGCGCGTGATATTTTTGATGGGAACAAGATGCAACTTGTCGGTGAGTTCAAACAGAAAGCAGAACGTGGCCGCATCAAACGCAGTCAGCAGCATGAGAAGCAACAAATACATGATCCACTTCATGGGGCCTGATACACCCGTCACCACCATAAGAATGAGGGCAACGGCGGGTAGCAGCACCGTAATAAACGTGTCGAAGGAAAGCGTACGCTTTGAGCGAACATCGACCACAAGAAGGCCCACCACGCCCAAAGCAAGCGCCAAACCGGTCAGAGGATAGCTGACATAAACCGGCAGGTCGGGAGCCATACAAGCGTAGATACCCACACCAAAGACCGCCCCGTAAATAACAAGAACCACGTTACTCTTCCTGAGAGAACGTGCCACTTCTTGCGTCAGAGGACGCTCATGGCCCGATGGCTCTGGGCGGAACTGGTGCGTGAATACATAGCAAACAAGTGAGAAAAACGCCAAAAGCAGCGCGATGAACATACCCGCAGACGCTGCCACCAGGGCTGTGAGCACAAAGAGAGCAGCACCTATGATGATAGACAGGTACAAATAGCGGCGGATAAGCTTCATATCCAGATACATGAAGGCTTCGGCCCACAAGATATGGAATGCTCCCTGCCACATACCCGCAGCAAGCATGGCCACTGCACTGGGCCACCCTCCCGCATTCACTGATCCGTCAAGGGCGCACGTGACCACCATGAGTGCAAGTGCCCCGTAGGCACCAAGCGCAAGAGGAATGCGGAAGCGCTTGGTACCCAGACGGTCAAACAACATATACAGCACCACTTCGAACACGACGATGCCGGCAAGATACCCTATACGACCCACATCGCGCTGGAGCGATGAGAGCGAATCTAGCGGCATAAAAATAAAGCTGTACGCAATGATATACATGACGGCCCAGCACAGACCGAACCCAGCGACCACGAAAGGCGCGCAGTGGTGATACGCGATCCCGCCCGCTTTCGCTTGCGCCTTTTCCGACATGAGCGCCCCCCTTTCGACGACTACAGCCACCCCTTCCGAGTCGGCTGCGCTACCGTCGCACCGCGAATGCGCTTCATTATACGATTCACACACCGGCGCTGCCGAACAATTACAGAGAGTGCATCACTGTATGGGAATCTAAGCTGCATATTACCTGATCATACGCGCGTATGAATTTCTTCATACTCACTTTGAGCGATACGACAAAACGTATGAAGAACCCTTTTCAACCAGAACGAGCGAAGCCTCACCACCTGAACCGCACCTAGAATCGAACACGCTTTGCAAGCACTGAGCAGAGCGAGACGAGCGAAGAAGAAGGCACGCGGAAGGAGCAGCATGAGCAAAGACGGATACAATCTCGTTGAGCACGAGAAGCCGTACCGCTACGACGAAGATGGCCTGCATGTCACACGCGGGAGTGCCTGGTCAGGGCCAGGATGTCACATTGGGTGCGGTGTGCTTCTGTACACCGACGATGAGGGCAAGCTGGTTAAAGTTGAGGGCGACCCAGAGAACCCTTACAACAAGGGGCGCTTATGCAACCGCTGTTTGGCGCTGACCGAAGTGGTGTACAACCCCGACCGCGTGACGACGCCGCTCGTGCGCGACCCGGCGCGCCGCGGCGAGAACGCGTGGGAGCCCGCCACGTGGGACGAAGCGCTCGACCTCGTGTATGAGAAGTTCACCGAAATCAAGGAGAAGTACGGCGCCTGGTCTATCCCGTTTGTGCAGGGCACGGGTCGCGACATCGCCGCGTGGATCACGCGCTTGGCGTGGTCGTTCGGCAGCCCCAACTATATGTTCAACATGTCGGGCATGGCATGCTACCTGCCGCGCGTCGCCGGCTGCGCCGCCACAACCGGCAACTTCTGGGTGGGCGACTTCTCCCAGCAATACCCCGACCGCTACGACAACCCAGAATGGAAGCCTGCCGACTACATCATGGTATGGGGTAACAACCCTCTCATTGCGAACTCTGACGGATTCTATGGCCACTGGATGGTAGACGTCATGAAGCGGGGCTCGAAGCTCATCGTCGTTGATCCGCGCCTGACGTGGCTTGCTCACAAGGCAGAATGGTGGCTGCAAATTCGCCCCGGTACGGATGCAGCACTCGCGCTGGGCATGCTGAACGTCATCATCTCCGAGGACCTCTATGACCACGACTTCGTGGATCGCTGGTGCTACGGCTTTGACGAATTGGCAGAGACCGCTGCCGCTTATCCGCCCGAGAAGGTAGCGGCCGTCACCTGGGTGCCCGAGGAAAAGATTGTTGGCGCCGCACGCACGTGGGCGCACGCTGACAGTGGCATCGTGCAGTGGGGTTTGGCGGTAGATACCACAAAAGAGTCGTTGCCCGCTGCGCAGGCTATCGGCGCCCTGTGGCAAATCTGCGGCTTCTGCGAGCGCCCCGGTTGCATGATTGTGCCCCCTGAGATTCTGGCCTATTCCGGCGGCTTTGGTGGCGAACTGGTGACGCCAGAAATGGACGCGCATCGCATTGGCCTGGACAAATACTCACTCTTGAAGTTTGGCTTCCAGGTGGCATCGTCTGACGAGGTCATGAAGACACTCGAAACGGAGAAGCCCTACAAGTTGCATGGCGCATGGCTACAAACGTCGAACTTCCTCACCTGCACCGCACCCGATCCAGAGCGGTCGATGAAGGCATGGCGCACCCTGGATTTCATTGTGGTGGTAGATCTATTCATGACCCCCACCGCCATGGCGCTGGCCGACGTCTTCCTACCCGCTTGCACCTACGCCGAGCGCGACGGCATTCGCGTAGGCGACGGTGCACAGCGAGGCGAGACCATCAACAAGGTATGCCAGGTGGGCGAATGTAAATCCGACATGCAAATTAACTTGGAGCTGGGGCGCCGCTTCAACCCCGAAGCGTGGCCGTGGAAAGATGACAAGGAAATGTTCAGCTCCGTTATCGAATGCACCGGCTACACGTTTGAAGAGCTGCAGCAGGTGGCTCCGGCCTACATCCCCTTCGAGTATCATCGCCACGAAAAGGGGTTGCTGCGCCCCGACGGACAGCCCGGCTTCAACACGCAAACGGGTCGCATCGAGCTGTGGTCAACGTTCTACAACAACGCCGGCCTCAGCCCTGTGCCGTACTTCGAGGAGCCCACGGAAAGCCCTGAGGCAACGCCCGACCTGTACGAAGAATACCCCTTTGTGCTTACCACCGGCGCCCGCAACTGGTTCATGTTCCACTCCGAGCATCGTCAGGTCCCCCACCTGCGTGCCGGTCGTCCCTGGCCGCTTGTGCAAATCAACCCGAAGGCCGCCGAGAAGATTGGCGTACACGATGGCGAGTGGGTGTGGCTGGAGAACAGCCGAGGACGCTGCAAGCGTGTTGTGGAATGCACGAACATCATGGACGAGCGCGTAGTCATGTCCGATCACGGCTGGTGGTTCCCTGAGGCTCCTGGCGAGGAAAAGGATGGCTTATTCGGCATGTTTGATTTGAACGTGAACAAGCTTCTGAACTCTTACGTGCCCGGCAAATCGGGTTTCGGCGCCAACTACAAGTCCATGCTGTGCAAGATCTACCCCGTGAAGGACGGTGAATAACCATGACGGACTACGGAATGCTCATTGATTACGAGTGGTGCACCGGTTGCCATACCTGCGAAACCGCTTGCCAGATGGAGCACCATTTGCCCGTGGGACAATTCGGCATCAAGCTGGCCGAGGTTGGCCCCTATGAGTACAGTCCCGACCAGTGGCAACTGGCCTACGTACCCATCCCCACCGATCAGTGCGACTTTTGTGCTGCGCGGCTGGCCAAGGGGAAACTTCCCAGCTGTCAGCATCATTGCCAGGCGCAGTGCCTTGAAGTAGGGCCGCTCGATGAGCTTACCAAGAAGGTAGCCACCAAGAAGAAGGTTGTGCTGTTCCACAACTAGCACCAGTAGCGTTCGCGGGGCCGCGCCAACACCTGTGCGCGGCCCCGCCGTTTGAAGGGATGGAAATTCATGAGCAAAGTGAAGGGATGGGTACTCGCTTTTGCGGTTGGCGGCCTGTATGCCGTCATCGGTCAAATCATCTGGACCGCTTTTGCCGGAGCCCTGGGAGCCGACTTCCCCTATCTGGGACAACTCACGTTACTGGGTATGGGTGTAGTAGCACTTGTGTTGTATATCCCAGGTATTCACCAGCGAATTGCAGCAGTAAGTGGCTTCGGCTCAATCTTGCCGTTCAACGGCTTCGCCGGTGGTGTCGCAGATGCGTACGAAGGTGCCGTTGCTGAAACTGGTCAGGCGAGCAAAGGCGTGAGTGCGGCCATCAAGCTGGTGCTGCTTGTTATCGGCATCGGCGGACTTGTAGATGTGATTGTTGGCGCAATCGCGTTTTGTGTGGCGTAGAAGGGACTCGTATGGAATTCATCATGGCGTTTTTGGTTGGTGGCGCTCTTTGCCTCCTGTTCCAACTCATCTTGGACGTAACGAAAGCTCCCGTGCCCTACATTCTGCTGGTTGGTCTTGCCGTGGGAGGTATTCTTACGCCCTTTGGCATCATGGACGTGTTAGCCAACTGGGGAGGTGCTGGCTTTACCATCATGGTAGTAGGTGCGGGACAGGCGATGTGCGCAACAACACAGGCCGCGCTTGCTGGCAATCCCTGGCCACTGTTATCCGTCATTGGGGTGTTTTTGGTTTTGACCGTTGTCGGGCTTGTGTGCGGAAGTTGCCATCGCGCGCTGCACCCTTCGAAAGCTTCGGCGAACGCAGCTGAAACAGGGACTCAGCAGGCAGCTAAGAGCCACCTGTAGAAAAGAGACACGACGCTCGCATCGCGCGTCGTGTCTCTTTCTGCGCCACCTACGAGATCGAGTAGACAAAAGTTTTGTTTGAAAGGATTGCCTATGTCGTGCGGATACGCCTGCGTGGGCTGTGGTCGCTGCCGCGGCACACCACGCAAACTGAACATAACCACCGTATGTTTCCGCTGCGGTCACGACAACCCCAAAGGTTCCACCCACTGCGAACACTGCGGCCTCGAACTCCCCCGCCCTCCAAAGCCGCCCACAACTCCTCAAACACCGAAGCCGTAGAGAAGAAAAACCTCCTCTACGGCTTCGGCCGCTCTATAAAAACTTCTGCACTGTTTCCCAGTAAAACCAAAGCTATTCAAAGCCTTCACGCATAAAAAACGCCCTGATCGGTGTGTTGATCAGGGCGTTTACTTCTTACGGAAGGCTACTTAAAGAAGCCGTCGTAGTTGTGCATCTTTAGTTGGCTCTCCACCTTGCTCATGGTGTCGAGGGCCACGCCTATCATGATGAGGATGGACGTACCACCGAATGCCTGGATAAGCGTATTACCGGTGAAGAAGAACACGATGGACGGAACCACTGCGATGGCGGCGATAAAGATGCCACCCGGCAGCGTCACGCGGTGCAGCACGTTCTTGATGTAGGTAACCGTTGCCGTGCCCGGGCGCACGCCGGGGATGAAGCCGCCCTGCTTGCGCAGGTTGTCGGCCGTTTCCTCCGGGTTAAACACCATGGAGGTGTAGAAGTACGCGAAGAACACAATCAGCAGCACCGTGAGAATCCAGTTAATCCAGCCCGTGGACATGGCGTTCGCCACGTTCGTCAGCCACTCAATGTTGAAGAGGGCCGCCAGCTGCGCCGGGAAGTAAATCAGGCAGCTTGCGAAGATGATGGGGATAACGCCCGCCGCGTTCACCTTCAAGGGGATGTACGTGGACTGGCCACCCATCATTTTGCGACCCTGCACGCGCTTGGCGTAGTTCACCGGGATGCGGCGCTGAGCACGCTCCACGAAGATGATAGCCGGGATGCAGGCCAGCACCACAAGGATGATGAGCGCCGTAATGGCAATGCCCATGCCCAGATCAGCCGTCAGGTTAATGGACGAGAAGATGGCGGAGGGCACACGCGACACGATGCTCACAAAGATGATGAGCGACATGCCGTTGCCAATGCCACGCTGCGTGATAAGCTCGCCCATCCACATGATGAACGCGGTACCAGCCACCAGCGTGAACACCACAACGAAGTCGGTCAAAAGCTCGGGCACCTCGGTGCTGAACACAACGCCGTACGCCTGCGACTTGAACAGGAACAGGTAGCCGATAGCGTTGATCAGGCCCAGGCCCAGCGTCAGGTAACGCGTTACCTGCGTGATCTTCTTGCGGCCCGACTCGCCCTCCTTCGCCCAGCGACCCACCGCCGGGATGACGCCCTGCATCAACTGCATGATGATGGACGCCGTGATGTAGGGCATGATGCCGAGCGAGAACACGGAGAAGTTCGACAGAGCGCCGCCCGTGAACAGGTCGAGCATCGTCATGGACACGCCACCGCTCTGCGTGAACTGATTCGCGAACTCGTTAAACGGGATGCCCGGCACCGGCACGTACGCGCCGAAGCGGTACAGCGCGAGGATAGCCAGCGTGAAGAGAATCTTCTTACGCAGCTCCGGTACCTTGAATGCATCGATGATAGAGCTTAGCAAGGCTCTTCGACCTTTCCTCCGGCTGCCTCAATTTTCGCCTTGGCCGAGGCAGACACCTTATCAACCTTGACCGTGAGGGCCTTGGTGATGTCGCCATCGCCGAGCACCTTCACCAGCGCGTCGGCATGCTTGATGATGCCCTTGGCCTTCAGGCTCTCGCCGTCCACCACGTCGCCGGCCTCAAACTTCTCGTCGAGACGGCTCACGTTGACGGGCAGGTACTCCACATGGTTGATGTTCTTGAAGCCCGGCAGCTTCGGCAGACGACGCGCGAGCGGGGTCTGACCACCCTCGAAGCCAACGTTCTTGCCGCCACCAGCGCGGGACTTCTGGCCGTTCATACCGCGGCCGGACGTCTTGCCCGTGCCAGAGCCATTGCCGCGACCGACGCGCTTGCGCGCCTTGGTGGAACCTTCTGCCGGCTTAAGATCTTTCAATTCCATGGTGATACTCCTTTAGATTCGCTTTTCCGGACTCCTGTCCGGCGCTGGCAGCTCGCCGCCAGCTAACTACCAAAAACAGCTTGATCGACGCTGCGGATACCCGCAACGCCAATCAAGCATTGTACCTTATCGAAACGAACCTCGGTGAATATTTTCAACACCCCACAGGTTCGTCAACACCTCACCGATTCGCAGCGTCGACAAAGTACGGCGACCGTAAGGCCGCCGTACGATTTAGATCTCCTCTACCTCGACGAGGTGCTTGATCTTGAAGATCATGCCGCGCACGCTGTCGTTGTCAACCTGCTCGACCGTACGGCCGATCTTGCCCAGGCCGAGCGCACGCAGGGTCTTGCCCTGGTCAGCCTTGCGGCCGATGGAGCTTTTTACCTGGGTGATGCGCAGCGTCTTTTTCGCGTCTGCCATTACTCCTTCTCCTTCCAGCCGTAGATCTGCGCGACGGACAGGTCGCGGCGCGCAGCCACTTCTTCCGGGCTCTCCATGTTCTTGAGGCCCTCAGCGGCGGCCTTCACAATGTTCATGGCGTTGCTCGTGCCGAGCGACTTGGTCAGCACGTCGGTGACACCGGCGAGTTCCATGATGGCGCGCACCGGACCACCTGCGATAACGCCGGTACCAGGCGTAGCCGGCTTGATGAGCACGCGGCCAGCGCCATAGACACCCAGAATCTCATGCGGCAGCGTCTTCTCGGGCGTCAGCGGCACGGTGAACATGTTCTTCTTCGCGTCCTCGACACCCTTCTTGATGGCGATAGGCACTTCCTGCGACTTGCCCATGCCCACACCCACGCGACCGTTGCCGTCGCCGACAACCACGAGCGCGGTGAGCGCGAAACGGCGGCCGCCCTTGACGACCTTGGACACGCGGTTGATGTAGACGACGCGCTCCTGGAGCTCGGGAACCGCGGCGTCGTTTTGCTGTTTACGAGCCATAAGCTATAACCCCTTCTAGAATTTCAGGCCGGCTTCGCGAGCTGCATCGGCCAGAGCCTTCACGCGCCCGTGATACAGATGTCCGCCACGGTCAAACACAACCTCCGTGACGCCGTTTTCCTGCGCCTTCTTACCGACGATCTCGCCGAGAGCAGCAGCGCCTTCAACCGTAGCGCTCTTCTTGCCCGTCGCCTTGAATTCGGGGCCCAGCGTGGACACACCGCACAGCGTCTTGTGAGCGACGTCGTCAACGATCTGGACATACATATTATTGTTACTGCGCGTAACGCACAGACGCGGGCGAACCGGCGTGCCGGAAACCTTGCCACGCACGCGGCGATGGCGGCGAGCCAACCCGGCTTGTTTCTTCTGAAGCTTGTTCATGATTATCCCTTCGATCTCAAACCGTGTAGAGGCTCAACGTTAGTCGCCCTTGGCGGCCTTGCCCAGCTTGCGACGCACGAACTCGCCCTCGTAGCGAATACCCTTGCCCTTGTAAGGCTCCGGCTTGCGCCACTTGCGAATGTTCGCGGCCACCTGGCCAACCTGCTCTTTGCTGGGGCCAGACACGATGATCTCGGTTTGGCTCGGGACCTCAAACGTGATGTTCTCCGGCGCCTCCACCAGCACGGGGTGCGAGAAGCCGAGCTGCATCTCCAGGTCCTTGCCCTTGAGCGCGGCACGGTAGCCAACGCCAACAAGCTGGAGCTTCTTGGAGAAGCCGTTCGAAGTGCCCTCAACCATGTTCGCGATAAGCGTGCGCACGAGTCCGTGATAGGCCTTGGCCTCGCGGGAATCGTCCGGGCGCTCGACGATGATCTCATCGCCCTCGCGCTTGATGATCATGATTTCGGGGAAGCTGCGGGTGAGTTCACCCTTGGGGCCTTTAACCGTCACAGTGGTGCCATCAATAGTCACATCAATGCCAGCAGGAACGGTGATGGGCTGTTTGCCGATACGAGACATATCTACCTACCTCCCTTTCCTACCAGATGTACGCGATGACCTCGCCGCCAACGCCCTTTTTGCGGGCGTCGCGATCGGTCATCACGCCAAGGCTCGTGGATACGATTGCAGTGCCAAGTCCACCGAGCACGCGGGGCAGCTCGTCCTTGCCAGCGTAGATACGCAGGCCGGGCTTCGAGATGCGCTTGATGCCGCGGATGGTTTTGGCCTTCTTGTCGCCGTACTTCAGTACGATTTCCAGCGTTGCACGAGGCTCGCCGTCAATGACGTCATAGCGCTGGATATAGCCCTCTTCCTGCATGATGCGGGCTATCTCGACAAGCTTCTTGCTCGACGGCATGGACACCGTCGGCTTGCCGGCAGAGTTTGCGTTACGCACGCGCGTAAGCATGTCTGCGATGGGGTCGGTCATGGTCATGGTTTGTTCTCCTTTGGTCCGTGATGAGCCGCGTGCACGGTTCGTCGGCGCCCATAACGCCTCCGCCTTCTACACGGGCACACCCTTAAGCGTGCAGGTCGTTCGGCTTACCAGGACGACTTGGTCACGCCGGGCAGTTCGCCTTTGTTGGCCAGCTCGCGCAGACACACGCGGCACAGGCCAAACTTGCGGTAGTAAGCACGGGGACGTCCACAACGCGTGCAGCGGTTATGCTGGCGCGTCGAGAACTTCGGCTCGCGCTTGGCCTTGGCGATCATCGATTTCTTAGCCATGCAATTCCTTCTTTCCTATCCTCGACCCGCGCGCCGGCGCGGGTACAAGTTCGAACGGGGTGTGCCCTACTTCTCCTTGAAGGGGAAGCCCAGGGCGGACAGAAGCGCGAAAGCCGAATCGTTGTCTTCGGCCGTCGTCACGAACGTGATGTCCATGCCGCGCGTGCGGTCGATCTTGTCGTAGTCGACCTCGGGGAAGATGAGCTGCTCGGTGATGCCCATCGTGTAGTTGCCGCGACCGTCGAAGCTCTTCGGCGAGATACCGCGGAAGTCGCGCACACGGGGAAGGGCGGTGGCCAGCAGGCGATCGAGGAACTCCCACATGCGGTCGCCACGCAGCGTCACCTTGCAGCCGATAGCCTGGCCCTCGCGGACATGGAAGCCAGCGATGGACTTCTTGGCGCGCGTGATGCAGGGCTGCTGGCCCGTGATGACGCGCATGTCAGCCATGGCGGCGTCGAGCAACTTGGAGTCGGACGCAGCAGCGCCCACACCCATGTTCACGACAATCTTCTCCAGGCGCGGAACCTGGTTGATGTTCTTTACGCCCAGCTCTTTTTCGAGCTGCGGCACAATTTCGGTGCTGTACTTTTCCTTCAAACGAGGAGCCATGTACTCTTTCCTTTCGATGAATTAAACGCAGGATTTCCGACCCTGCGTCCCTCGCCGCTCAAAAAGCAGCAGGGGTCATAATACCACTAGTCAACGCGAACTTCACTGGTCGTTTGTAACGTCAGCGAGGGCGGCTGTGGTGCCCCGAATTCGCGGGATCGCGAAGGCGAAGCGTACTTTGGTACGTGAGCCTTCGTGATCGTGCGAAGGCGGGGTGCCACAGCCGGCCACAGCGTCGACCAGTTCCGTTGGCCGTCAGGCCGACGGAACCTATTTAATGTCTTTGCCGCACTTCTTGCAGACGCGGGTCAGCTTGCCGGCCTCGTCGCGCTTGCGGCTCACACGCGTGGGCTGCTTGCACTCGGGGCACACGAGCATGACATTCGACACATGGATGGGAGCCTCAACCGTGGAGATGCCACCCTGCGGGTTCTGCTGCGTGGGGCGCAGAGCCTTCTTGATCAGGTTGACCTTCTCCACCACCACACGCTCCTTCTGCGGAAGCGCGCGCAGTACGACGCCCTCTTTGCCCTTATCCTTGCCGGACAGAACTTTGACTTTGTCGCCCTTCTTGATATTCATACCACTCATTTTACGCACACCTCCCCTACAGCGTTTCCGGTGCCAGAGACACAATCTTCATGTACTTCTTGTCGCGCAGCTCGCGAGCGACGGGCCCGAAGATACGGGTGCCGCGCGGAGCTCCATCGTTGTTGATAAGCACGCAGGCGTTCTGGTCGAACTTAATATAGCTGCCGTCGGCGCGACGAACTTCCTTCTTCACGCGCACGACGACGCAGCGCACGACTTCGCCTTTTTTGACGTTGCCGTTCGGCATTGCTTCCTTCACGCTGCAGATGATCACGTCACCGAGGCCCGCGTAACGGCGCTTGGAGCCGCCGAGGACCTTGATGCACTGCACCTTGCGAGCGCCGGAGTTGTCGGCCACTGCGAGCATGGTTTGCATCTGAATCATTGCTGTAACCTAACTTTCCTCTGACGAGCATGCATGCGAACACGCAGGCTATTTGGCCTTTTCCACGATCTCGATCAGACGCCAACGCTTCATCTTGGACAGCGGACGCGTCTCCATGATGCGCACGGTATCCCCAACGCCGGCTTCGTTGTTCTCGTCGTGGGCGTGGAACTTCTTCGTGGTGGTCATCATCTTGCCATACACCGGGTGCGGCTTGCGCTCTTTGACCTGCACGACGCACGTCTTATCGTTCACAGCGCTCACCACGACGCCCTGGCGGACCTTGCGGGAGTTACGATCTTCACTCATGTGTGTATACCTTCCTTATCCGCGCTCTAGGCGTTCAGCTCGCGGGCGCGCATCTCGGTTTGGATGCGAGCGATTTCCTTCTTAACCTGACCCACGCGGGCGGTGTTATCGAGCTGGCTCGTGGCCATCTGGAAGCGCAGATTGAAAAGCTCCGCGCGCGCTTCTTTGAGTTTCGCCTGCAAATCGTCGGCAGAAAGCTCACGGATCTCTGCTGCTTTCATTTATTCCTGCCCTTCCGTTTCCTTGGAAACAATCTTGCACTTGATGGGCAACTTGTTGATGGCGAGACGGAGCGCTTCTTTGGCGGTCTCCTCGTCGACACCGGCGATCTCGAACATGATGCGGCCGGGCTTCACCACGGCGACCCAAGCCTCGGGGTTGCCCTTACCGGAACCCATGCGGGTTTCAGCAGGCTTTTGCGTGATGGGCTTGTCAGGGAAGATGGTAATCCACACCTTACCGCCACGCTTCATGTGACGGGTCATGGCAATACGAGCAGCTTCGATCTGACGGTTGGTGATCCAGTGGGATTCAAGAGCCTGGATGCCCCACTCGCCGTGATTCAGACGGGTGCCACCCTTGGCCTTGCCCTTCATGGAGCCACGCTGCACCTTGCGGTGCTTAACGCGCTTAGGTACGAGCATTTACTTCGCCCCCCTCTCGTTGCGGTCGTTGCGACGGGAACGGCTCGGACGGGAGCTACCCTCAAGCGCCGGCTGAGGCGCCTTCTGGCCGGGGAGCACTTCTCCGTGATACACCCACACCTGCACGCCGATGGAGCCCATCGTCGTGGCAGCGGTGGCGAAGCCGTAGTCGATCTTCGCGCGCAGCGTGTGCAGCGGCACGCGGCCTTCGCGATACCACTCGCGACGGCTCATCTCCGCGCCGCCCAGGCGGCCGGAGCACTGGATACGGATGCCCTTGGCGCCCGACTTGCGAGCGGACTGGACAGCCTTGCGCATGGCGCGACGGAAGGCCACGCGGCCCTCGAGCTGCTCAGCGACGGACTGCGCGATGAGCGCGGCGTCAAGCTCGGGGCGCTTCACCTCAACGACCTCGATGGAGACAGGGCCGTTGGCCACTTTCTCCAACTTCTTGCGAAGCGAGTCGATCTCGGCTCCCTTCTTGCCGATGACGACACCCGGGCGGGCCGTGGTGACGATGACCTTGATTTTGTCGCCAGCGCGCTCGATCTCAACCTTGGAGACGGCGGCACGGGCGAGGTACTTGTCCAAAAACTTCCTGATGGCCAAGTCGTTTGCCAGGTTCTTAGCGTAATCCTTGTCGGCGTACCAGCGGCTGCGCCATTCCTCGGTGATGCCAAGGCGGAACCCGGTGGGGCTTACTTTCTGACCCATGCGGCTTATGCCTCCTCTCGCGGTGCAACGATGATCGTGATGTGGCTCGTGCGCTTACGGATGCGCGACGCGGAGCCCTTGGCGCGCGGACGGATGCGCTTGAGCGTGGGGCCTTCGTCAACGAAGGCGGCCTTCACGATGAGCGACTCCGGGCGCACGTGGTGCTGGTGCTCAGCGTTCGCCACGGCGGAGTTCAGCGTCTTCTCGACGGCCTCCGCGACACCGCGGTTCGTGAACGCGAGGATCTCGCGGGCCTGGATCACGGACTTACCGCGAACCTGATCGACTACGATACGCGCCTTGCGGGGCGAAACGCGGACATAGCGTGCAATAGCTTTAGCTTCCATTGTTCACCCCTTCTTATCGCTTGCCCTTGTCGGCGGAGTGACCCTTAAACGTGCGGGTCGGGGCGAATTCGCCCAGCTTGTGGCCGACCATGGATTCGGTGACGTATACCGGCACGTGCTTGCGGCCATCATGCACAGCGATGGTGTGGCCCACCATCTCCGGGAAGATGGTGCTGGCGCGCGACCAGGTCTTAACGACGTTCTTCTCGCCCGCAGCGTTCATCTTCTCGATACGATCAAGAAGCCGCGGCTCGACGAAAGGACCCTTCTTCAAACTTCTACTCACTATTACTCCTTAACGTGCTCGCGCTACTTCTTGCGACGGCGGATGATCAAGCGGCTCGAAGCCTTCTTGGGATTGCGGGTACGATGGCCCTTCGTGGGAACGCCCCACGGGGTGACCGGGTGACGACCAGCGGACTTGTTCTTGCCCTCGCCGCCGCCGTGCGGGTGGTCGACCGGGTTCATAACGGTACCGCGGACGCTCGGGCGGATGCCCTTCCAGCGGTTGCGGCCCGCTTTACCCACCTTGATGTTGGCATGCTCGGCGTTGCCGACCTCGCCCACCGTGGCGCGGCACGTGATGAGCACGCGGCGCATCTCGGAGGACGGCATGCGCAGGATGGCGTAGTCGCCTTCCTTACCCATGAGCTGGATGCTGGTGCCAGCGGAACGCGCGATAGCGGCGCCCTTGCCCGGCTTCAGTTCCACAGCGTGAATGAGCGTACCAACGGGAATGTTGGCCAGCGGCAGAGCGTTGCCCGGCTTGATGTCGGCGTCAACGCCGCTCATGACCGTGTCGCCCACACGCAGACCCTTCGGGTGCAGGATGTAGCGCTTCTCGCCATCGGCATAGTGCAGAAGGGCGATGCGAGCCGAGCGGTTCGGGTCGTACTCGATGGTAGCGACCTTCGCGGGCACGCCGTCCTTGTTGCGCTTGAAGTCGATGATGCGGTAGCGGCGCTTGTTGCCGCCGCCCTGATGGCGCGTAGTGATACGGCCATTGTTGTTGCGACCCGCCTTGTTCGACAGCGGCGCAAGCAGAGACTTCTCCGGCTTGTCCGTTGTAACTTCGGCGAAGTCCGAGACCGTTTGGAAGCGTCGGCCCGGGCTTGTCGGCTTGTACTGTTTGACTCCCATTACTGTCCTTTCTTTGGATCTTTGCTCGCACGCCTCTCCGTACCCCAAAGACCCCTTGTCGCTTCGTGGATCCCGATTGCCGCTGCGCCCTGGGGAGGCTTGACGCAGGCGACGCCGGTTTGCCACGCGTCCGGGTGTATCCATGCATGACCAGACGCAACCGAGAATTATAAACCCCTCGAAGTCATCTATCAAGAGTAGATTTATCCACACAACTTGCGCACAAGTTGAGAGGGGGGTGCGGAGGGGGAACGCTTCTCCCCCTCTTCCCTCTTCCTTACACTATTTATATATGGTTGCGGCGCTTGTTGGGGCGTGGCTTGGCGGAGCGGGAGTTGGACGGAGTTTTTGTTCCGTCTTTTTTGGGCTTGGTGGGCTTTCCGCCTGGGGTTTTGCTTTTGGGTTTTGGCTTGCTTGGGCGGGGGGCGGCGGCTTTGCCGGTGGCTTTTTGGTGGGTTGAGGTGTCGCGGGTTTTCGCGTTGGCGGGTTTTTGTGGGCGGATGAGGCACTCGGGGCCATAGCCTATGAGGTCGGTGCGGCCGGCTTTGCGCAGAGCCTCCTGCACGAGGGCGCGGTTCTTGGGATCGCGGTATTGGATGAGCGCGCGCTGGAGCGCTTTTTCGTGCGGGTTTTTGGGCACGTAGACGGGCTGCATCGTGCGCGGGTCCACGCCGGTGGCGTACATAACCGTGGACATGGTAGAGGGCGTGGGGTAGAAATCCTGCACCTGCTCGGGCATATAACCGAGGTCGCGGCAGTATTCGGCCAGCTCAATAGCTTCGTCGAGCGTGGAGCCGGGGTGCGAGGACATCAGGTAGGGCACGAGGTACTGCTTCTTGCCCAGCTTTTCGTTGGCTTGCTCGTATTTCTGTACGAATCGCTGGTAGATGAAGTTGCGCGGCTTGCCCATGTAGGCCAGCACGGCGTCGGACACGTGCTCGGGCGCCACCTTCAGCTGGCCGCTCACGTGGTGCTTGCATAGCTCGTTGATAAATTCATCACCGTGCGCTTTGTCGGCGAGCGCGTAGTCGAAGCGGATACCCGAGCGCACGAACACCTTCTTCACGCCGGGTAGCGCGCGCAGGCGACGCAGAAGAACCAGGTAGTCGGCGTGGTCGGCCTCAAGCTGGCGGCACGGGTCGGGGAACAGACAGCGCTTGTGCGAGCACGCGCCGCGCGTGAGTTGCTTGGCACACGCCGGCGCGCGGAAGTTCGCCGTGGGGCCGCCCACGTCGTGGATGTAGCCCTTGAAGTTTGGCTCGTCGATGATGTGCTGCGCTTCCGCCACCAGCGAGTCGTGACTGCGCGCCTGCACGATGCGCCCCTGATGGAACGTGAGCGCGCAAAACGAGCACTCGCCGAAGCAGCCGCGACTGCTGGTGAGGCTGAACTTCACCTCTTTGAGGGCGGGCACTCCCCCTGCCTCTTCGTACATCGGGTGATACGTGCGCGTGAATGGCAGGCGATAGACGGCATCCAGTTCCGCTTGCGAAAGCGGCTCGGATGGCGGGTTCTGCACGACGAATTCGTGGTCGGAATAGGGCTCTACCAGGCGCTTTCCGGTGAAGGGGTCGCTGTTTTCGTACTGCACGTTGAAGCTGCGCGCATACGCCAGCGGGTCGGCTTGCATCTCGGGGAACGAAGGCAGCGTGACGGCATCGTAGACGTGTTCGAGCGAGCGGGCGCGGTAGGCCGTGCCGTTGATGAACGTGAGGTCCTCGATGGCAAGCCCCGCCGCCAGCGCGTCGGCTATCTCCACGATGGAGTGCTCCCCCATGCCGTAGGACACCAGATCGGCGTTCGAATCTAGCAGGATGGAGCGCTTGAGCTTGTCCGCCCAGTAGTCGTAGTGGGCAAGCCTTCGCAGGCTGGCCTCGATGCCGCCCAGCACGATGGGCGTGCGCTTGAACGTGCGGCGGATGAGGTTCGCGTACACCACGGCCGCGTGATCAGGCCGCATGCCGGACGCGCCGCCCGGGGAGTAGGCATCCTCGCGGCGGTGCTTTTTCGCCACGGTGTAGTGATTCACCATGGAGTCCATGTTGCCGGCCGACACGAGGAAGGCCAAGCGCGGCTCGCTGAGGGCCGCAATGCTGGCGCTGTCGCGCCAGTCGGGCTGAGCGATGACGCCCACCTTGTAGCCGTGGGCCTCCAAAAGGCGCGTGATGATGGCCATGCCGAACGAGGGGTGATCGACGTACGCGTCGCCCGACACGTACACGAAATCGAGCTGGTCCCAGCCCCGCGCTTCCATATCGGCGCGGCTAACCGGCAGAAATCCCTCGCTCATGTGGCTCCCTTGTGTTCATGCCCGCACGGGCGGCGGGCGTCTTGACGTTCTGCCATCCTAGCGGAAAAGGAGGGCCGTCGCCACCCGGTCGACCGGAGCCACACGATCCGGCAACGGATTGGCGCGAAAGGGCGCGAACGCGGCGCACCTTCCCTACACTGAGCGCCGAGGTGATACACATGATGGTACAAACATACAGCCATTGGCGCGACACGTGTTTCGCGCTGCATGCATTATCCCAGATGATGGGCAAGACGAAGCTGGCCTGCCTGCCGCTTGAACCCGAGTGGGCGCAAGTGACGCTCAAGCCCGCGGCGGGCGGGTTCTCGACCGGGTTCATTCCGCACGGCTCCGACGGCTTTGAGGTGGAACTTTTGCTGGAAGACCCACAGGTGCGCTCCGTGGCAGCCACGGGCGAGGAAGCGTCGTTTGCGCTGTGCGGCGGGCTTTCAGTGGCCGACTACTACGAGCGCTACTCGTTGATGCTGGAGGCAATAGGCCACCCGGTTGACATTAACCCCACGCCGCAGGAGATGCCAGTACGCGCGCCCTTCTTCGCGCAGACGCAGCCGTTGACGTTCGATGCCGCGGCGGCGAAGAACTACTACGAGCAGTGTTTGCTCGCGCAGGTGACTCTGCTTGACTTCACGGCGGGGTTCCGCGGGAAGAAGACGGGGCCGGCCCTGTACTGGGGCACGTTCGACCTGACCAGCGTGCTGTTTTCCGGCAAGCCGTGCCCGTACGAGGGCGACGGCGGCTACGTGGAGCGCGTGGCGCTTGACGAGCAGTGCATGGAATTTGGCTTTTGGCCGGGCGACGAGACCTTCGACGACCCGGCGTTCTTCGTACTGGTGTACCCGTTTTTGGGCGCGTCCGCACCGCGCGTGGAGGTGCCAGGCGCCTTCTTCGACGAGAAGGGCGCGAAGTACGTGCTGCGCCTTGAGGATGTGCTGCACGCGGATGATCCGAAGAGCCTCGTCATGCGCTTCTTCCACGACGTGTTTGTGGAAGCCTCGGCGCTGCAGCGGTGGGAGCGGTTTGACTGGTTGACGCGGCCGCTGCCGCGGTAGCGGCGCGCGGCGCCGAAGTGCGGGCGTGGCGCTGGGGCGGGCCGGACGCTACTGTGGCATGAGGACGCGCAGGGCGGCGGGTTCGACCGCTACGTCAAAGCTGCGCGACTCGATGGGTTCGCCGTCCATCTGGGCGGGCGGTGCCTCATCGAACTCCACGTGCAGTTTGCGTATGCGGAGCAATTCGATTTGCTTGAAGCCCGTGTGACACCCGAACTTTGCCGCCAGGAAGATGACAGCCGCGCGGAAAATGGTGACCGGCGGATGGGCGATGCAAATGTCCAGAAGTCCGTCGTCGATGCGGGCGTCCGGACAGATGCGGAAGCCGCCGCCGTAGGTGGGACCCACTTGCACGGCGAACATGATAGACTCCCCCGCCACGGGCGCGCCGCCGTCGAACGAAGCCCGGTACGGGCGGGCGAACAGGTGATGAAGCAGCTGGTCAACGCCCGCCTCGGCGTACAGGATGGTGCCAGTGCGACCCGTGCGCTTGCGGCGCTCCACGGTGTCGAGTGCGATGGCAGCATCGAGGCCGAACGAGAGTGTTTCCACGAAGTAGTGGCCGTTGACGGTGCCGACGTCGGCCGGGTGCGCCTCGGCGGTAAGCAGTTGAGCCACGGCCTTGTCGACGTCGGTCGACATACCGAGTGTGCGTGCGTAATCGTTGCCCGAGCCAACCGGCACGATGCCGAACTGGGGCCGCGCTTCGGCGGCCAGGCGCATGAGGCCGTTCGCCACCTCGTGAATAACCCCGTCGCCGCCAAGCGCGAGTACCGTGCGATAGTCGCTGGCCGCGGCGGTCAGGTCAACGGCATGGTGCGGGCGCTTGGTGAACTCGACCGCAAGCGCGTCGTCGCCGAGAGCCGCGCGCAAGAGATCCGCCGCGCGTTCAGCCGCAACAGCCCCCCGGCCATTCTGCGCAGCCGGATTCGCAATAAGCAAAGTCTTTCCCAGCAGGGTAGGCATTTCGTTCTCTTTCACCAAACAAAGTAAACACCACCCCCCATTATACCCCCTGCCAAAACCACCCCACCACGAGCACGCTTCCGCAACTAAAGTGTGACGCGCTTACGCGCTACCGATTACGCCAAAAGCACCCCGCATCAAGTGTGTCACTTCTATTGTGACCTCAATCTCCCCATGCCAGCTGATGGCGGCATGGGGAGGTTTTTGTTTAAGCGGGTCTCACTTGGAAGGTGAGGCGGGCTAGGTCGGTTATGAGGCCGTCGCCTACGTAGGTATAGGTGGCTTCAGCTGGGGCGTTCATCTGGATTGACAGGTTCAGCGTGCCGGGAGTACTGGCGCTGGTAGACGCGGGAAGCGTGAAGCCGGTGGGCTTTGTGGCTCCGAAAGTCAGCGACGTTGAGGTGTCGGGGTCGACGGCGTCTTTCACCACTATCTTTGTTTTGTCAAGCGAGACCGCGTCAATCAGTTGTTCAGCAGCACCCATTTTGGTGCATGAGATTGTGCTTACCGCAAGCGGGACCGCAGAGTATGACTTGACCTGCGCAAGCGCGGGCTGGATGGCACCTGAGGCATCAAGCACCATGACCGCAGAAGTGGGCGCATCGAAGCTGATGCGCATCACTAACTTGCCGTAGAGTACCGTATCAGCCGACACCGAGGCTGAACCATCGGCATCGAAGATAAAGCGCGTGGTACACTCGGGATCCTTGTACCAGCCGTCGAAGCCGTAGCCGTAGGGCGCAGGAGCCGCCGGTGCGCGGAAGGTTCCGGTAGCGTCGGTGACTATCGTAGTGAAGTCATTCCAGTTCAGCGTTGGGCTAGCAACCTCATCAGCCGACACCACGCGCGTCTTGAACGACACTTTCTTAAACCCCTCCGGCAACAAATCATTTTTGCTCACAAGCTTGCGGTGGTGCTTCTGCAGCCAGTATTCCGATGTCGCAGCCGCATTGCTTCCGGCAACAACCGAGAGCGCCGCTAAGTCTCCACCGGCGTAAAAAGTTATGAGCGGATTGCTAGCCGTATGGTCGTTCGTCGTAAACAGTGGCTTCGCATGATCAACCTTATCTTCAAGCCCGGTAAGCACAAAAGAAGATGGTAGTGAGGTAAGACTGTAGCAGTCCTTAAACAGGTGTGAAACATCAGTCAACACAGAAGGATTTTCAAATTTGAAGCCCTCAGGCAAAGACGAAAGCGACCTGCAATGTTCGAACATACTTGCAGCATTTTGCATCGACCCCGGAATCTTGAAGGAAGATGGAAGGGAGGTAAGAGACGAGCACGCATAAAACAGACCCGGAGCTTCCGTTGCATTTTCCGGGATCTTAAAGCTCTCTGGCAAGCTTTTTAAGCTAACACAATTGCTCAGCATCCAACCAACATCGGTTACTGTTTCGGGAATGGAAAAACCAGCAGGAAGAGACTCGATTCCACTAAACTCTAGCATTGCATAGACATTATTTACAGAAGAAGGGAGAGTAAAGCCTGATGGAAGCTGCTTGAGGCTTGCGCAATGGCGAAACATGCTTCGCAGGTTCTCAGCACCGTTAGGAATAGCGAAGTCGGAGGGAAGAGTCACGAGCGCAGAGCAGTTGTGGAACATTCTCCAAAGGTCCTTAGTTCCTTCCGGAATGAAGATTCCCGTTCCATCGACAAGCTGGGGCATTTCACAGAACCAAGCGAGCAAACTGGATGTTTTTATATTTTCATCCATTACTACTCTTTTTACTGAAGATCGTAGAGGGCCCCAATAGTTAAGATAAGCAGGAGAATCAACAGAGTCGTGCCATAACGGCGCAATAACTTCTCCCGGAGCATTCCAGATGGACAGCGTGCCGTCGGTGGTGAGGTGCCAACCGGCGATGGTGGGGTCGGTGTTGGCGGCATCGCTCTCAGTAGGCAGCGCGCCGGAAGCGGTGGCGTAGGCGCCATAGAGTGCGTAAGGCTCCTTGGTCAGGCCGTTCTCGGCAAGGCTCTTCGTGAAGTCGAACAGCTTGGTGCAGGTGGGATCGGTGTACCAGCCAGCGAAAGCTTTGCCGTCCACTGGCGGCGCGGCGAGTTCGGCTACCATGCCGCCTTCGGCCGACAGTGCTTTGGTCCAGGGTGTGTCACCATAGGTTCCGTCCGCACCTGACAGGAAGAATGAAACGTAGCTGCGGTTGCTGGGCACCGCACTTACCAAGTCACGGTGGTAGGTGGTGCGCCAATAGGCCGCCGCGTCGGCAACGTCCGCACTCACCTTGAGGTTCTCGATGTTGCCGGCATAGTAGGTGACCAGGGGGTTCTCGCCGTAGATGCCAGCGTCCAGTGCGAACATGGTGTCCTTGCCCGAAGCGGTGACGTTCCTCAAATCGAGGGAAGCAGGTAGTGAAGTGAGTGAGATGCAACCTGAGAACATCTGTCTTACATTGGTAGCCGTATTAGGAATGGTGAAACCTTCCGGCAGCGCAGTTAGAGAGGTGCAGTTGATGAACATGCTATACATGATCGCATTGCCTTCAACCAACCGGAAGTTATTCGACAGCGACGTGAGCTGCGCGCACCCTTCGAACATAAGCGATACGTCTTTCAGCCGATCATGCAGAACAAAGCTTTCGGGCACACTGGTGAGTGCCGTGTATTTGAACATCTGATCGGCCTTAGTTACGAACTCAGGAATAGTGAATCCTTCTGGCAACCACGATAGCTTATTACACTCACCAAATAGGCAGTGCCAGTTTGTGCAGGTCTCGGGAAACCGAAGGTCGAAGCCATCCGGAATCCTGTCTAACTGCGTACACCTGAAGAAGAGCCAGACTGCCGCCGTTGTCTCACCGGGAATGCGTACTCCACTTATGTCACGCAGGTTATCCATGCGTTGGAACCAGGCATTGATGTTGTATGCCCGCAGGTTGTCAGACATAAGAATACTCTTCACGTCTCCACGATGAGCACCCCAGTGTTGGGTCATTGAAATATCGGTATATTCCCACGACCACCCTAGATTCTGAATTTTGCCGTCGCCCAAGATCATGAGGGTGCCGTCGTTGGTGATTTGCCACCACGCTTCGCCCGTGTCGGGGTCCACGGGCAGCTGGCCTTCTCCCACCGCTTTGTCGCGGCCACCGTAAATGAAGCGCTTGCCGTAGACGGTGACATCGCTGGTGGCGGGAGTGGCGAAGTCGAAGGGTTCGAGGCAATCGGGGTCGGCGGACCAGCCGGTGAAGCCCTTTTCGGATTGCAGTTCGGCCAGTTGCGGCACGATGCCAGCGGCATCGGTGAGCACGGTGGCGTAGGTTTTCCAGGTGCCGTCGTCGTTTGCCAACTTGTAGGTTACTTTGTGGCCGCGGCCAGCGGGGTCGGTGATGAGCACGCGGTTTTGGCTTGCCCAGTCGAAGGTAAGGACTGCCTCGTTGGTACCGGAGTAGTACGTGGGCAGCGGTGTTGTGGTAGTGGCAGGGTCCACGTAGAAGGGAGGAAATGCGCTCGTCGCGTCGTTGGCAGCAATATCCGCTGGGAAGTCAAAGCTTTCCGGGAAATACGTGAGTTTATTGCAGCCGTTAAACATAAACTGCATGCCCCGATCGGTGTCGGTGGCAGCGTCGTGGCCGAACTGGATATCAGCAGGTACAGAGAAACCCTCCGGCAGTGCGCTGAGCTGGGAACAATCGAGGAAGAGGCCCGTTACGTTCACCCCACCAGAGGGGATAGTGAATCCATCTGGAAGGGAGGTTACCTTTGTGTTCTGGAACAAAAAGCTGGCGTTTTTGATGCTGCTTGGCAGCAGGAAGCCATCAGGTATCTGTTGGATCGGGTTGTTCCTGAGCAGGCACTGTGCCGATTGCAAAGTTGAGGGTAGGGTGAAGCTTGCCGGAAGCGAAGTCAAGCGAGCATCGGCAAATAGATAGCTTGCGTCGAGCGAGCCTGCGGGCAGCGAAAGCCCCTCCGGCAGTGAGGTAAGCGAGTTGTCGCCCTGGAACATGCCCTTGAGACTAGTGGCGCTCTGGGGCAGGTGACCTTGGCTAAAGTCCGTAAGATTGGTCATATTCCGAAACCAGTAATCGGTCGCTTCGGCGTTAAAGGAGGGCTGCATGGCAATGGCGTTCACATTGACACGGAAAACGCCCCAGTATTCAGAAACGGCTGGTGTGGTGGAGAAATCTCCGAAGATATCCTTCCATCCGAAGTCGGCTACCTTGCCGGTGCCGCGCAGGTAGAGAGTGACTTTTCTACCTTCCGACCCCTCCACCTTTCCGAGTGACCACCAGGCAGAGCCCTGGTTGTCTACCGTGGGTAGGGCTCCTGAGCTGGTAGCGGTGTTGCCGGTAGCCGCAGCGGCGTAACGGCCATAGAGTTGGTAGGTGCCGTCGGCGGCTGCTTCGACGCCGTTTTCAACCAGCGACTTTCCGAAGTCGTAGCGCTGCTTGCAGTCTTGGTCGGTGTACCAGAGTGTGAACACCTGGCCCACGCGTGCGGGAGCGGCAGGTTCGGGCATGAGGCCGGAGGCGTTCGGCACAAAGGCAGTAACGGTTTCCCACTGATCAGGCGCTGTGGCGGAGGGCACTTGGAACTGCACTTGACCGGTGGTGCTCGGCGTGACAAGGACGCGGTTTTGGGCAGTCCACCAGGCAGTCCCCTTCCCAGTGAGCGCAGTGTCGGTGCCTGCATAATAGAGCGGGAGCGGCGAACCAGCATTGGAGCACGCAAACATCGCTCCCGTGTTGGTGGATTCGGGCATGGTGAAGTTCTTCGGCAGTGAGGTGAGGCTAGAACATTCGTAGAACATGCTGGTCATATTGAGGCCCGTCGCCTCCGTAGGAATGGCGAAGTTCTCAGGAAGGCACTCTAGCGAGCGGCATTCATACAGCAAGTAGTCAATACGCTCCGCCCCCTTCGGGATGGTGAAACGCGCAGGTAGTTCCCGGATGCCAGCACGCTGGAACATAGCCTGACAACTGCCGGTGAGGGTGTCTGGGAGCACCACGCCGTCGGGCAGATATTCCAAGCTGTAACATTGGGCAAACATGCCTTGGGCAACGGTCAATTTCGAGTTGGCAGGGATGGCGAAACTGCTGGGCAGCGTTTTGAGCGCGAAACAGTCGATGAACATGTTGAGCGTTGTTTCCACACTTGCCGGTATGGTGAAGCCCTCAGGCAGGCTGGTGAGTTTTTGGCAGTTGGCGAACAAACGATCAACCGAGGTCACGCCTTCGGGGATGAATACACCTGACGCGTCTACAAGTTCCGTCATGTTCATGAACCAAAGAGCCATACTTTCGGCTTTGAGACCGGGGGTCATGACGACCTTTTTGACCAGAGGACGCAGGTCTCCCCAGTAGCCGCTTTGATTCTGGTCAGAATCGTTGTTGCGGTACCAGCCCAGGTCTTTGATGACGCGGCCGGGGGTGCAGCTGATGTCGAGAACGCCGTTTTCGAGTTTCCAGGAAGCAAGGCTCTCGTCCGAGACGTCAGTATTGGAGTTTGCACCTTCTGCGTAGCTAGGTAGCGCGCCGCTCGAAGGGGCCACTGTGACTGTCGTTTGGCCTGTGGCGAGCACCGTTCCGTTTTCGCCTGCATTCGCGCCGATGTAGACCATGCTTGCCGTAGCAGTAAACGTACCCGGTGCCTGTGTGATCGGAGCGATGTTCAAGATGCGACCGTCGGCGGAAGGCGTGAACGTGGCCAGTTTCTCCGCGCCTTCCGAGTACGTCCAGCGAACTTCGATGTTATTCGCGAACAGAGAATCCTCCGGAATGGAAAGATTCGTGGAAAGCGTGGTTGCTCCCCCGTCGCTCGGCACGCCATACGAAGCCGGAAGGCCCACGTCATGCTTGATGGTCGTGCCTTCGTTGCCTTCCCAGGCGGCAGGATCGCTACAGTAGATTGCCACGTTAGTCATTGACACCCCGTTCCAGGGCGAGGTAAGAGCAGCTGAGTCTATCTGCTGGCTACCCGCCGGAGGAAGACAAAGGATTTCGGACCCGCGGTATCCTCTGAATGCTGAGTGCAATACCTCGGTTACGCTTGACGGAAGCACTACGCCCTGGATACCTTCCCTATCTTTGATGGAACTGTCTTCGATTCGCTGAGTGCCTGATGACACTTCAAAAAGCTGGTCATGGCGGGTGCCGGTATCGATAAGGCTTGTTCCATCTTTGGAGTACAGCGCACCGTCTACAAGTTTGTAAAGGGAATTGCTGCCAAGCTCGATAGTTTCCAACGTATAGCAGCCCACAAAGAGAGCGGCGAGCCTTGCATTGTTAGCCGACATGCCTTTGATGGTATCGGGCAGAACCACTTTGCGCAGGTTACTGCACAGCTCAAAGCAGAGCACACCCATGTATTCAACCGAAGGGGGAACGGTGAACTCTTGCAGGTTGTCGCAATCGCGGAAGGCTGAGACCCTGAGGTCCTGGACACCTGGCATGACGGGAGTCTCGGACAGGCCGGACTGGTTAAACGCCAGCGACTCAATGATTTTGACCGTTTCGGGAAGCGTTATGCACCGCAAGTTACTGCAGCCGGCAAATCCACTGCTTGTGACGCTGGTGACGGTATAAGTGGTGTCGTTATTTGTCACTTGATCAGGTACAACGACGGAGCCTTCTGGCTTTTTTGCGGCGTCAGCCGAGGCACCGACAGACACTTCGTAGGTGTTGGTAGACGCGTCGGCCTTGGTGATGGTGTATCTGAACCAGGTGCCATCTTTGCCTTGCTCGAAGGGGTCGTTGGCCGCAAGGGGCGTTATGTCGTTGGTTGTTTGTGCGGCAGTGGGTGCGGGTGTTTGCTGTTCGAAGGTGGTGCCGAGCAATGGGTTGGGTGCGACGGATGAGAGGTTCATGGTGCCGGTGAGCATTTGGGGAGTTTCGGCGGGGTTGGAGGTGGAGGTTGTGGGCTCGTTGGTGGGAGCTTCGAGCGATTCGGGCGTGGTGGTGTCGGTTACGGGCATCCCGGGAGTCTCGGGTGCCGGGACAGTTACCTCGACTGTGCGGGTGGCGCGCGCGAGTTCTTGGGCGTCGAGGGTGAGGGTTGCGGTGACCTCGGAGGTGCCGGGGGCTTTGGCGGTGACCTGGGCGGTTTGGTCTACGGAGAGCGGGGTGGCGGCGTAGGAGAAGGTGAGGTCTGTGGGCTCGGGCGACTCGCAGAGGGCACCTTCGAAGAGGTTGGCTTGCTGGCCTACCTCAAGTTGCAGGGGCTCTTCGGGAAGAGTGAGGCCGTAGGGCATGAGGTGGTTGTTGTTGGCGAGAAGGCCCAGGTTCCAGGGGTAAGTGCCTTCCGCGCTGTACGGGCAGTAGACGGAGAGGTTCGCGCAGCCGGCGAGGGCGTCGTCGGCTACCTCGGGGGTGCCCGGGGCGACGATGCGGGTGAGCGCCTCGCAGTTTGCGAAGGCGCGCGGGCCTATGGTTGCGATGCTGGCGGGAAGCCACACGTATGTGAGAGCGGTGGCTTCGAAGGCGCGTTCGCCGATAGTTTGCAGCGCGGCGGGGAGTTCGACGCTTGCGAGGTTGGCACAGCCGGCGAAGGCGGCTTCGCCGATGGTGGCAACGGCGGCCGGAAGGTTCACCGTTTCGAGCGCTGCGCGGTTTGCGAACGCGTTGGGAGCGATGGTGCTCACACGGTAAGACACGCCGCTGATCTCAGCGGATGCGGGGATTTCCAGATGTGCGGCAGGATCTTCTGCACCTTCCCAGGCAACAGCGAGGGTGTAGTCAGCCAGCAGGGTGAACACGAAGCCGCTGGCGGACGCCTGGGAGTCAGTGGTTTCCGGACGCGCGGTTGCGCCGGGCTGAGCGGGCTCGGCGAAATGCCGGAAGCCGGCCACTTCCCAGACGGCCTTGCGCGCGGCGTAGTCCTCCCCTGCCGGAAGCGCCACGGTGGCGGCTGCCTTGGTTTCGTCGGCGAAGGCCGTGGGGTCGATGGTGCGCACGGTGCCGAGGGGGGTCACGGACGCGAGGTTCGCGCACCCGGCGAGGGCCTGCGGGCCGATGACCTCGGTCTCGGCGGGCAGCACGAGGGCCGTGCCAATGCCGGCCGGGCAGAACACGAGCGTTGTGAGGTCGCCGGTGTAGAGCGCGCCGCCGAAGGTTGCGAAGGCGGGAGTGGAGGCGGTTGAGCCTGCGGGTTCGCCCTCCCCTGCAGCGGCGCGTTCGCCAGCAGTGGCGTCAGCGCGGTCGCCGCCTTCCCCACTTTCACCATCGTTCGAGGTCACGGCCACGGACGTCACGCCCGCGCAGCCCGCGAACGCCTGGGGCGACACATCAGTTGCGCTGGCAGGCAGCACAGCCACGCCGCGCTTGCCCTCAGGACAGCGCACGAGCTTCGCGCCCGCCTTGTCGAACAGCATTCCGTCGAGGGAGCTGAAGTGCTCACTTGCGGCCGCCACCTCAATGGACGCAAGCGACGGGCAGCCGTCGAAGGCGTCGGGCGCTACGTCGCGCACGGAGGCCGGCAGCGTGACCGACGTGGCATCGGCGCACGTAGCCAGGGCGTGCGAACCTACGGCCACCACGGCGAAGGTGTCGTTTCCGCCGGTCACCGTTGAGGGCACGGCGATATCGCCCGCCGGGGCCGCAGAGGCTGCGCCCACCAGCTTCACGCTAGTGCCGTTCGCCAGCACCTCATACTTCAAGCCGTCGCGCACGATGATGCCCGCCACGGCCGGGGCATCGTCGCCCGCAAGCGTCACCTTGCCGGCGATCTGGCCGGAAGGGGTGAGGGTGGC
The DNA here is from genome assembly GCF_030077735.1 of Gordonibacter faecis. Lineage (NCBI taxonomy): Bacteria > Bacillati > Actinomycetota > Coriobacteriia > Eggerthellales > Eggerthellaceae > Gordonibacter > Gordonibacter faecis. The sequence continues at coordinate 35,972 of NZ_JASJEU010000018.1, forward strand.
GGAGGCGTCGCCGGGTGCCGACGCAGGCACCGACCCCGTGGTCGGCGTGCCGGATATTGCCTGTTCAATCGGCACTTTCTCGGAAAGCTGCGCGCGGTTTTCCGTACCAGAATCTGTCGGATTTTCCGCAGCGCCTTCCCCTTCCCCACCACCTGTAGGCTGGTTGGGGTTCGCGGCAGACTCGCCATCCGGCTGCGACTGCGACTGTGCAGAGGTGCCCGCTTGGCCGCCTCCCGTTGCTGTGTTCTGAGTGGTTTGCGCGCCTGTGGCCGGGCCGTTCGCCGCGTAGGCGAGCTGCGCCGTAGCGCCGTCCATGAAGATAGTCGTCGACAGGACGCACGACAATAAAAGCGCGCACGCCGTCCTGCCGACCCGTGAAGGTCGGATTTCCCGTTGCATTGTTCTGTCCCTTTACTCCTGTTAGTGCATTTCCCGATGCTGCACTAGCCCTGAGCGTCGCATTTCCCGTACGACGTGGCCCTCAAGGCTTCCTCAGGGCGCTGCATTTCCCGTACAGCGTACCTCCCCGAGGCTATGCCAATGTGCGGCATATAATCCGCATAGTAGCACGCGCCGGCGGTTTGTGAAGGGCGTGCGGAAGAACCCTGTTCTCGGGAAAGCCGAGAAAGCGCGGACCAAGAGGCGACAAAACCGCAGGTAGAATATATCCCTCTGGAGAATCATGGAGAATTCGGGCGACTTTGCGGGAATTCATATTTTCTTCATACTTTATGATTGCGCTTATATAGTGCATCACGTGCGGAAACATGCTAAAATACCAAGTGCGATGCTCCCACCCATGGGCATCGTCTATGGCTAAGGTCGGGCTGTCCTCATCAGCAGCCCGACCGTTTTTGTTTCTTGGGTTCTTTGGTAACACCCCCCATTCTGGCACGAGTTCCACAACAAAAGGCCGCCTTCCCGTTCGGGAGGCGGCCTCTTGGTTGTGAGTTACGTCACAGCGGCCCTACCCTATCCCAGGCCAACCGTCCATTGGAGGCGGGCTACGTCTTCTATGGGGGTTTCGCTGTAGTTGACCTGGGCGTTGCCCAGATCGAGGGTGAAATCTCCCTGTGCAGTGCCGGGATCGGCGTAGCCGGTTGCTGCGGAGAGCGACACCGACAGCGGCAGGGTTCCGCCGTCCAGCTTCAGCTTGCCCTCATACCCGAGGTTGATCAGGGCTTTCACGGCATCGCGATCGGCCGGGCGCGGCAGTAGCGCCGTGGCTCCCGTGCCATAGCCGGACGTCACGCCACTCACGGACACGGCGGCTGGCGTGTAGGACGCAAATGTCAGCCCCGCCTTGGACACGGTGCCCGCCGCATCAATGGACACCTCCACGCCCAGCGGCACCTGGTAGCGCAGCAACACAGGGCCGAATTTGCCGTACACCGTGGCATCTTCCGACAGCGCGGCGCCAAAGTTGAACGGCTGCATGCACGCCGGGTCGCGATACCAGCCTACGAACGGGTAGCCGAAACGCGAGGGGTTCTTGGGACTCACCACCAGCCCGTCGGCGCTGGTCAGCGCAGAAGCATAGGTCACCCACTTGCCCGGCTTCGCCTCGTCGGGCGTGAGGAAGGTCACCAGGTGCACACCCTCAGGCAGCGGGTTGTTGGGGTCGTTCGCTACTACCAGCTTGCGGTTCTGGCCCTGCCACGCGAAGCTGCGCACGGCTGAGGATTCCGGCCCGGCGAAATACGTCAGCGTGTCAGGGTTCGTCGCCATGAACGGTTCCGTCGACTTGTTCGCCACGTCCAGCGGGAAGTCGAACGAACTCGGCAACACCGTGAGCGCGTCACAGCCCGCAAACATACGCTCCATGCCACCTACCACCAGGTCGGATGCGGACGGCGGCACCTTGAAGCCCTCCGGTAGCGTCGCCAGCGAGGTGCAATCCGCGAACATGTACGAGCAATCGGCTACGGCATCGGTCACACTGAACTCTTCCGGAAGGGACACCAGCGCCGAGCATTCCGAAAACATATACTTCATCTGGGATGTTTTGTTACCCAGCTTGAAACCGGCCGGCAGCGACGCCAGATTTTGACACCCCGAGAACATCCACGAGACGCTGGTGGTGGAATGCGGCACGGTGAATCCATCCGGCAGCGCTGTGATGCCACTGCCGCCAAACATCGCGTACGCGGTGGTCACCGTGTCGGAAAGCGCGAAGCCCTCTGGCAGCGTTTTCAGCGCAGTGCAGTGGCGGAACATGCCCTTCACCGACTTAATGCCCGATGGCACCGTGAAGCCCGCGGGGAGCGATTCCAGCGAAGTGCAGTCGTTGAACAGCATGGTAAGCGACGCCGTACCCGTGGGAACGAAGATGCCGTTTGCGCTTGTGAGCTGGGTCATTCCAGCAAACCAGTAGTCGAGTGATACCACCCTGAGCGAGGCATCCATATCCACCGACCTCACCAAACCCCGCACAGGGCCCCAGAAGCCTTGAGTGTAGGTGTCCTCACTTTGGTACAGCCTGTCAATGATGCTACCCTCGGCGCACGTGAGGTGCAGCACGCCGTCGGCGGTAAGTTCCCACGCGCCTTCAGTTCCGGCTACGCCGTTGCGCGTGGTAGGCAACACATCAGAAGAGCGGTAGTAGCGGCCGTACAGGGTGCTCACGGGGTTGGGCGCGGTTTCTTCTTGATCGGTGATGCTTTTCGCGAAATTGAACGGCTGCGTGAGAGCGCTATCAAGATACCAGCCGATGAACGCGTGGCCCTCGGCCACGGGAGCGGTCGGCTCGATGAGCAGGCCGTTCTCGCCCGCCACCTGCTTCTGGAGGGTTTTGGTGAAAGCGCCCTCGGCATCCGGCAGCAGGAAGGACACCGCGCGCTCCGCGGGCACTGCGGTGACGATCTCGCGATTCCACTGCGGCCAGTTGGCGTACTGCACAACGTTGCTTGAGGAAGGGCCGCCGAAGTACGTCTTAGTCATGGCGTCGCAGTAGAACGTCGAGGTTCCGCCCTGATTCGCCTGGTCAATCGGGAAGGTGAAGCTATCGGGCAACGAGGTGAGCGAAGTGCACCCATAGAATATGCCCTCCATGCTGCCCACGTTGTTCGGGACGTAGAAACCCTCCGGCAGCGCCGCGAGTTTCCGGCAGTTTCCAAACATGTAGCCTACTTCGATCTTCGACACCTTGCCGTCCGGAATGCGAAACCCAGCTGGAAGAGAGGTCAGCTCAGCACACCCGCTGAACAGCGAGGTAGCAGTTTCCAGACTATCGGGCAGCGTGAAGTTCTCCGGCAGCGTGGCTAATTTCGTGTCCATAAACATGCTACCCGCCCATTTCACGCTGGATGGCAGGGTGAAGGCGGACGGCAGCGCCTCAAGCGAGCGGGCGCCATTGAACAGCGAAGTTGCGTCTTCCACCTTGCTTGGTAGCGAGAAGCTGGGCGACACCAGGGTAAACGCGTCTGAGTTGTAGAAAAGGTTGTGCACGTCGGTGCACTCCTCGGGCACGAACACGTCTGTGACATCGGTCAAAAGCGGCATGCGTTCGAACCATGCGCGCATGCTTTGCGTGCGCAGGCTCGGATCCATGTGCACGCTGGTCACCTGGCCGCGCAAGGGGCCCCAGAAGCCCTGATTGGTGGTGTCGAGACTGTCCCATAAAGGGGTCACCAGGCCATCGGCCACCACATCGAGGGAAAGCGAGCCATCGGCGGGGTTAAACGTCCAGGTGACTTCGCCCTCGTTGTTGAGCGTGGGCAGCGTTCCGGAGTACGCCGCATACTTGGCGTACAGGGGGAAGTCGCTGGTCACCGGCTGCGTGAAGTCGTACGGTTCGCCCGTAAGCTCCGAGTTCGCATACCACGCCTCGAACACCTGCCCCGGCTTCACCGGGTCGGCGGGACGCGCCACAGCCTCCCCCGCCACCACCTGCGCCGTCGACGTGGCGGGCACGCCACCCTTCGAGTCAAACGTCACCGTATGCAGCACCGTCCCGCCCTCGCCATTCACGTGCAGGTTCAGCACGGGGTTGGGGTAAGCCTTCTTGTAAGCCTCCCACGTGGACTTGCGGTCAGGCGATGCCAGGTACACGTCAATAGGACCAGGGACATTGGAGAACACTGAGTTCCCAATATCAGTAACATTCCCCTGCACATAAAGGGTTTTCAGATTCGTATCTGCGAACGTAAACTGACCTATACTACTCAGATTCGCAGGTAGCACTATACTTTCGAGAGACGTGCTGCCAGAAAAGACATTATGGTGAATGCTTTTCAGGGAAGCTGGTAGATACACGGTCTTCAACTTCGGGCAAAAGGTCATTGCATTCATGTATATCTCGGTAACCGAGTCGGGCAGCGCCACAGCTTCCAAATTTTCGCAATATCCAAACGTTGTGTCCTCAATGACTTTAATAGTGCTTCCCTCTTCGAATGTAACACTAACCAGGGAATCACAGTTATAGAACACTGTGCGACCTATTTGTTTAACGGATGCAGGCACGCACAACTGCTTGATCCTTGTCGCTTCGAAAGCATCAGAACCAATAGTTTTAAGCAAGCCATTCTCGGCAAAATAGATATCCTCAAGCGTAGAATCCTTGAAGGCCTGCGCACCAATTACTTCCAATGCGGTGGGGAATTTAACTGAACGAATGGAGGCTTTCATGAATCCTTGGAGTGCAATCTCCTTCACCGGATAGGAGCGGCCGCCGTATTCGGCGGTTTCCGGAATGACCACGTCACTAGTCAGACGCTCCGGGTCTCTGGCTGCAATTGACAAGCTTTCCCCATCGCTGCGCATGCGGAAGATAAAATCGCCCTGCTCAACATTCTGCGACCACGAGGCGTAGAGCGGCAGATTACGCTGAACAGGCGTGGCGAAATCCCAGCGGTTCACCAAAGCTTGTTCGGTATACCAACCATCCACCGAATAGCCCGGACGCGCCGGAACGGCCGGAACAGGAACGGTGTCCCCTGCAGCCACCTGGTACTCCAATACGGTGTCCGCATCATCGTTCACGTGGAACTGCACCGTGTAGAAGGCCGACTGGAAGATGATGTGATCGTTTGGCACTCCAGAACCGAAGCCCTCCCAACGCGTTTTCTGTTCCGCAGACGGCACATACACTCGGAGGGTATCCGCCGGTGCTCCTAAGAAAACGCCAGCTGGTTCAGCAGGTGTAATTTTACCTTTTATGATGACTGTTTCGAGCGACGCGCATCCATAAAACAAGCGACGCTCAAGAGTAGCTACGCTTTTACCCAGCACAATCGTCTTGAGCGCAAAGACGCTCGCGAAGGCTTCTTGCCCGATTGTGGTCACCTTGTCTGGTATATTCAAATACGTGAGAGATGAGCTATTGGCAAAGCACGAATATCCAATGCTTACCAGATTACTGGGGAGAGTAACGCTGGTCAGGGCGCGGTCGGCCGCGAAAGCAACTCCGTCGATGATCAGGGATGGACTGCCTTCTTCGAACGTGACAGACGTTAGCCCTGCACAACGAGAGAACCCGTTAAGTGCCACCCTTGTCACCGCATAGGTTACACCATCATAGGGGACCGAAGCGGGAATTGTTAGGTTACCCTCGGGGCCGTCGGGTTCAAGCGAACTTTTCGACACCATCACCGTGCCCTCGCGCCCCTCATGGGTGAGCACGACGTAGTGCAGCATCTGACCGCTCGGAGCCACCAGGTCGAACTCTTTGATACTCCACTTCGCGAAGAGTGTGGTGTCCGCCGTTACCGTGTCGGAGTTAAAATCCCAGGCGTTAAGGTAACTTTCCTCCTTGTACCACCCGCCAAAAGTATAGCCCGCACGAGTGGGGTCGGTCGGTTCAGTGAGTTTGGTGCCGTCTGCGACCGTGAGTTTTTCAACTGCCGAGCCGCCGCTGGTTTGGAAGGTGACCTCATGGGTAATCTGCGTCCACTTCGCGTGAAGCGTAGTGTTTTTGGTTACAGTATCATTCTCAAACGACCAGGCGTTTTGACATTCCGGCTCTTTAAACCATCCGCCAAAAATATATCCATCCTTACTGGGATCACCGGGTTTGATGAGTTTGGTGCCGTGCTCGACGGTGAGTCCTTCGATGGCTGAGCCGCCATTGGTTTGGTATGTGACGTTGTAGGTGTTTTTCTTCCATTGGGCGTAGAGATGGACTTCACCGCTTTCGGCCAGGGGACGTGCAAGCGTTGCGCCGTTCGCGTAGGAAGTTCCTGTGCCGCCCGCTTCAGTGGTCCAGTGGTCGAACGTCCACCCTTCGCGTTGGAACGAGTTGGGAGCAAGCGAAGGCGAAGCCGCGTCGTACTTCAAACTTTGACTGGTCGTAGCCGTGTTGTCCCCGTAGTTCGCGTGGTAAACGATGTTGTAGGTGTTCGCTTGCCAGACGGCAAATAGTCTAAACACCGCATCTTGAGTGTTTTCCAAATTGAGTACTGGAGCCTTGTCAGCGTACTCAACTTTCGGGTCAGAAATGGTCTTTGACCATCCTGCAAACGTATACCCTTTTCTCGAAAAGGGATTGGGAGCAAGGTTTTCCTGTTTGTCGTAGGTAAGGGTTTGCGTTGTGGTCATATCATAGCCATCGCTCGTAATTCCACCCGCAGGAGCAAAATAGACGTTATAGGTGATTGGCGTCCAATAAGCGGTGACGTTGATCCAGCGCTCTTCCCCACTGTCCGTAACTACCTGAGTGACAACATTTGGTTTTATGGCATGCTGACCAGAATTTCCCGTGACAAACTTAGTGCCATCTGTGTGATACCACCCATCGAATATATACCCCGCTCTTGGTGCTGGGTCAGGGATCAATCCCGCAAAGGGATTGTTAAGCATCCAAAAGTATTCTCCACTGTCAAGAATACTTGCATTTGTATCAAGTGAAACAGGAGCAAGTTGAGGGCTTCCGCCATTCATGTCGAAAAAAACTCGCCAGGTATGAACACCTTCGGCCGTTCCTCCCCAACCATATAACTCAATTTCCGACATCTCAGCGGCTGGCAACACTTCCACCGGGCGGCTCGCGCGAGCGAGTTCTTGACCATCAAGGAAAAGGGTTACTGTTACTTCTGAGCTACCTTTTGCCTTGCCGGCTGCGGTGCCGTCGGAGGCAACAGATAGGGGTGCGGCGGCGTAGGAGAAAGACAACTCGCAGCCTTCGGGGGCTTCGCAGATTCCTCCTTCGAAGAGGTTGGCTTGTTGACCGACCTCCAACTGAAGGGGTTCTTCGGGGAGGGTCAGGCCGTAGGGCAGCAGGTGGTTGTTGTTGGCCAAGAGGCCCAGGTTCCAGGGGTAGGTGCCATCTTCGTTATAGGGGCAGTAGATGGAGACGTTTGTGCAGGTGGCGAGGGCGTCTTCGGCTACTTGGGGCTCGCCGAGAGACACCACGCGGGTGAGGCTCTCGCAGGCGGCGAAGGCGCGCGGGCCTATGGTTGCGACGCTGGCGGGCAGCCACACGTCCGTGAGGGCGGTGGCTTCGAAGGCACGCTCGCCGATGACCTGCAGGCCGTCGGGAAATTCGACGCTTGCCAGGTTGGCACAGCCGGCGAAGGCAGCCTCGCCAAGAGAGGTCACGGTGGCCGGCAGCTTCACGCTAGCAAGCGAGGCGCGGTTCGCGAAGGCGTTTGCGGCCACGGTGCTCACGCGGTACGACACGCCGTTGATCTCGGCGGACGTGGGAATCTCTACCTCGGCGGCGGGATCTTCCGCACCTTCCCAGGCAACCGCAAGGGTGTAATCATCAAGCAAGGTGAACGCGAGGCCGCTAGCGGCGTTGGGGTTCTCGGTGTCGGAGCCGTTGGCGTGCGGGCGCGTGGTCGCGCCGGGAGCGGCGGGTTCGGCAAAGTGCTGGAAGCCCGCCTTCTCCCACACGGCCTTGCGCGCGGCGTAGTCCTCTCCCGCTGGCAGCGCCACCACAGCGGACGTCTTGGCTTCGTCGGCGAACGCGGTGGGGTCGATTTCGCGCACCGTGCCCAGAGCAGTGATGGACGCGAGGTTCTTACAACCCGCCAGCGCATCCGTGCCGATGCTTTCCGTTTCCGCAGGCAGAACCACTGCCGCGCCCGCGGCCGGCGGGCACACGAGCAGCGTCTTCAAGTCGCTGCTAAACAGCATCCCATCGTGCGTTGAGAGTGCGGCGCCGCCGTCCCCTACGCGGACGGACGATAACCTCGGGCATCGGGAAAAAGCCGAGGCGGGGACAGTACTCGTCCGACCAGGGATAACGGCGGCGCCCTCCTTGTCCTCGGGAATGGACAGGAGTTGCGAGAGGTCTTTGGTGAACAGCATGTCGTCGTGCGAGGCGAAGGTTTCGCTCGTGGAGCTGACGGTGATGGATGCGAGCGAGGTGCAGCCGGTGAAGGCGTCGGTGTCGACTTCGCGCACGGCGGCGGGCAGCGACACGGAGGTGAGTTCCGGGCAGCGTGCGAAGGCGCGCGGGCCGATGGCGACCACGTCGTAGGTGGTGGTGCCACTGGTGACAAGCGCGGGCAGCGCCAGGTCGCCCGTGGGCGGCGTGGCGGAGGCGTCCGTGAGTTTGACGGAGGTGCCGTCGGCGCGCACTTCGAACACGAGGCCGTCGGCGACAATGGAAGTTATGGTGTCTGCGGCGCCCTCCGTTGGCAGCGGAACCGTGCCCGCCACCTGGCCCGACGCGGTGCCGGGGCCTGCGGTAGACGCGGAGGGGGCGTTGTTGTTTGTTGAAGGCTGCGGGTTGAGCTGCACCTGCTGGGTGAGTTGCCCACTGGTAGAGTTGCCTGAGTTTGGGGAGGAAGGTTCGCCGGAGTTCGTGGCGTTGCCGGGGGCTCCTGCGGTTCCGGATTCGCCGGCATTTCCAGCGTTGCCGGGGGTTCCCGTTCCGGCGTTGTCGGCATTGCCGGCGTTGCCTAACCCGCCAGCTTCGCCAGATACGCCACCATGGGCGTCGGAAGGATTGTTTTCTTCGCTTAGAGGCTTAAAATGCCCCCCCCCCCCGACAGGTTTTGGGTTTGGGAGGCGGGGTCGGCCGCAAAGGCACGACCCGAGGCGGCGCCCGCGGGCACCAACCCGGCCGACAGGGCTAGCGACAGCGCAAAAGCGCACGTCACCCTGCCGAACCGCGAGGTTCGGTTTTTACACATCTTCTTGTCCCTTTACTCCTCTGCGTCCCATTTCCCGATAGGACGCGTTTCCCGAGTAGCGCGCACCCCGAAAGGTGCGGCATGCCCGGCATCCTAGCACGCGCAAGCCGCGCGCGCAGAGCGCAAAGGAGCCCCCTCCCCCGCCACCAACCTGCCAAGAAACCCTCGTTACCGCAGGTAGAATATATTCCACACACTGTCGAAGAGGACTTTTGAGAAGCCCCTAATTCTCCACTATTTCTACATATAATCTGTGCATCAAGAAGTGAGATAGCCAACTAGGCAAATTGGCTTAACACGAATGAGTAATATGTTATTCATTTCCAACCACCACAACCATCGCGGCGAGTGATAATATGACTAAAATGGTCAAAGGAGAGCCGATTGAGTAAGCGCACCGAAAAAGTTGATATTGAATACATCAACTCCGAAGCGTATAGGTGCGCCTTCGATTTTTTCGAAGATGCGACGCTTGGAGATGTTATTTGCGAGGTAGCACGCGAAATGCTCAAGCATCGCACTGGTACCTCGCTGGAGGATTTTGCGGCAATAAGCATTAGTAAAAAACACGTTGTGACACGGCTTGTTTCTTCCAAAACGCATAACGAAGCAGTTCTAACAAATGAAAATAGACGCGCAATGAGTGTGGCTAAACGTGGTGACTTGGTAACGATTCACAACCATCCCGAAAACATGCCACCCAGCTCTGCTGATTTTCGTTTATGCCTCGTACGCTCCGTACGGTACGGCATTATTGCAGGTCACAATGGGAGCGTGGTTAGATATCGTATTGTAGATCGCGAAAAATTTCTGATGGCTGTCGAAAGTCGAACCATGAAAGAACTCGATGGATTCATACTTCGGAACGTGGTATATTACGGCACAAGGATTGGAGATGCTTATATTTCATCAATGCTTGAAAGGAGGTTTGGAGTATCTTATGAACGGATCGACACCTATGATGAATGAGTTTAGGGAAATTTTTGACGCGGATATGTTTGATTCGGAGGATAGCCTCCATCTTCCTGAACTCTCTTTGGAACAGACTGAAGGCCTTGAGCCTGATCCTGAACTTGTCGCCCTCATTGAAGAGGCACAAAAGGCTGTAGCTTAATTAACCAAGGAAACTAAAAGCCCACTTCGGTGGGCTTTTTTGGTATCTGACTCACTATCCGAAAGACATCATCTGACTAGCGATTTTCCGCAACACGATCGTATTATGACGCCTCCTTATTTCAGGTTATGGCATAACCTGAAATAAGGATCAGCGCTATTTCGGGATATCGTGCAAAAAGCGGAGTGTAAGTTAGGTTTTGAGGTGTGGGGCACAAAGATTGTCCCCGCCTGCGAGAAGGCAGGCGGGGAGAGATTTGCTATTTGGCTAGTTCGAAGGTGAAGGTTATGTCGGCTAGGCCGGTGGAGAGGCCGTCGCGGTGGAAGAGGACGTCGGCGGGGTTCAGGCCTTCTACGTCGATGGAGCAATCCAGCACGCCAGGGGTTGCGACGCCCGTTGCGGTGGGGATGGTGAAGGTATCATCTCGCGTTGGCCTGGAAATCCCTCCATCCAGAAAAATGACCAGTGTTCCCTTCCCTATTGGCGGCCTCATTACCAGAGACAGATCCGCAAGAGCGCTCGGTTTTACTGCGGTGTCGGCCTCGATGTTGGGGGTAGCTACCGCCTGAGACACCCACACGGGAGCGGCGGTCTGAGACGTCAGTCGCAGGGGCGCTTTGGTGATAGTGCCCGACGCGTCAACCGTGATCTTAGCGGAGGCGGGCGCCGTTGCCTTCAGGATGGGAGCGGTGAAGCGCGCGTACAGCGTCATGGTTGGTGTGTTCGGCTCGATTGTGGTGCCGAACACCACCTCTTTACCTTCCCCATCGAACCAGCCCTCGAAGGCCACGCCGTAACGCGATGCCAGCTGCGGGTCGACCAGCGTGCTGCCTCGCGCCACCACCACGCTTTGCCACAGCGTGTAATTGGAGTTGCCGGTAGTATCGGGGATCATGAAGTTTACTGTGCAGGTGCCCTCAGGCATGCTCGTGCCACCATTGGTAACCACCAGATTGCGCTTATAGTTATCCTTCCAGTAGGCCTCCGCCGCAGTCGCATCGCCGCCATCGACGGAGAGTTTAGCCAGATCGGAGCCTGCATAGTAAGTGGTAACCTCAGTGGCATCAGCAGCAGGGGCAAACAGAGTCTCCACGCCTGAAACGCCCTGCAGCCCCGTCAGGTCAAGGGATGCTGGCAGCGAAGTTAGCGATGAGCAGCTTTCAAACATGTTAAAAACAGTAGCGACGCGGGATAAATCTCCAATAGAGAATCCCTCAGGCAGTGTCGCAAGCGTCGCGCATCTGGAGAACATGAACGAGAGATCGATCTTCTTTTCCTGGTTAGTGCTTGCTGGAATGGTAAACCCAGCCGGCAGCGAGGTTAAAGCCGCGCAACCCCCGAACATGGCTGATGCGTTAGAGAGGCCCTCTGGCAGCAAGAACGAACTCGGCAGCTGCTTTAACTTCGAGCAATTCCAGAACAGATAGTGTGCATTGTTCACCCCTTCTGGCAAGGCAAAACCTTCCGGAAGAGACTCAAGTTCGAAGTTCTCGCCGAAGATGATGACAGCCTCTTTAAGGTGCGGCGGAAGTTTGAACCCGTCAGGCAGGGTTTTGAGTTTGCACCTTCTAAACGTACCTGTCATATCGGTGACCGAATCGGGCAGCGTAAAAGTTTCCGGAAGGGCAGTGAGCGACGTGCACACATTAAACGTATGGTCGAGTGACACCGTGCCCTCGGGCACGTACACCCCATCAAGGCTTGTCAGCTTTTGCATTCCAGAGAACCAATAGTCCATGTCTCCAGACACTCCATCGTCACCACCAACAAGGAGGCCGTCACTCATCTGGACTTTTTCAACCTGCGCCCTAAACGGCGACCAGTAGCCAGTCGTTGGAGAGCTATGAGCATTGCTAGGAGTCTGGAACAGCTTCTTTATTTTCGCGCCAGGCACGGTGGCCTCAATCTTCAGGACATGGGTGTCCTGGTCGTACAACCACTGCGCTCCCTGACCCTCGGTGCCGTCGGGATTGATGGTGGGTAGCGTGCCGCCGGTTGTTTCGTAGAGTGCGTAGAGGTAGATGTCCTCGCCGAGTGTTAGCGGGAATGTGGCGGGATTCGTGCATTCCTCGTTCAGATACCAGCCTTTGAAGGTTTGGAAGGCACGGGGTGCAGCGGATGGCTCAACAGTAATGATGTTGCTTTTGTTCGCGTACAACCTCTTCCACACCGTGGGATAGGCACCCGCGTCATCGGGCAGCCTCAGGCTAGCGATGTGCTGGCGATTAGAGTCATCGGCCTTCACGATGGTGCGGTGCTGCGCGCTCCAATCCTCAATCAGGGCAATCTCTTCATTGCTCGCGGGGAAATACGTTGGCAGTGGATCGGGATCTGGCTTCAGCGATGACCCATCCTTGAACCCGAATACGTCCCATCCCTGCTTCAGATTTTTCCGCAATTCGCCGTCCGCAGGCATCTTGATGACATTCTCAAACAGATGCGCAGGGAGCGCCGTCAGTTTGGGGCAAGTATAAAACATGAATTTCATATCGGAAGCCGTCGAGGGAATTTTGAAATCCTCGGGAAGCGTCGTAAGGTTTTTACAATACGCAAACATTGAGTTAAAGTACGCCAAGTTTTCATGCAGCTTGAAGCCTTCAGGAAGAGTGTTGATACTCGTTCCGTAGAACAGGCACCAGGTTGCGTCAATTGTCGTTGGCAAAACAAAGTCATCAGGCAAAGTAGCGAGACCTGCGCAACCTTGGAGCATTCCTCCAATATCTTTTAGCTCCACCGCTCCATCAAAGAAACCCTGCGAAAGTGTTTGCAGTCCAGTATTGTAGTAAAAGAGCCAACGTGCACTGACGCAGTTCTCCGGGAAGAAGAACCCTTTGTCGATGGTTGTGAGGTTTGTCATTCTCTTGAACCATGAGGTCATATCCTGAGCTCTGACCTTGCGCTCCATGCGAAGGGAATACACGTCGTTAAGATACGGCTCCCAATATTTATCCGCTTGCACGTCGTATTTGAACCCAAGATTGGCAACCGAGCTGCCGTTTTCGCACGCGATGTGGAGGGCGCCGTCGGTGGCGATGCCCCACCAGGCGTCTTGACCCTTGGTGACATCGGGGTTTTCGGTGGGCAGGATGCCTTCGTCTGTGTCCTTACCGCCGTGCTTGGCCCACTTGGCATAGAGCGTGGTTGCTCCTGTGACGGGACGCGAGAAGTCGAATGCCTCAAGGCAATCTTCGTCAGCGAACCAGCCAATGAACCCGTAGCCGAGCTTTTGCAGCGTGCCCAGGTCGGGCACCAAACCGTCTCCCGTTGTGAACGCAGAGGCTGACGTTTCGAACACGTTCGTATCCGGATTCATCACCTTATACTCAACCGGATACAATCCCTTATCAGCTGCCCCCTCACCTGTTGTAATGAGCGTACGGTTCTGGCTGGTCCAGTCGTAGTTGAGAACGGTTTCGTTACTTCCCGCGTAGTAGGCGGGAATGCGCGCACCGCCTTCGGCAATGTCGCAGAAGAACATGTTGGCAGGATCAGTAAGCACCTCAGCTTGAAGTTCCATATCCGCAGGCAGCGACGTCAGCTGGGTACACCCCTCGAACATATTCGCATAACCTGCATCACCCCAAGTGGCTGGCTTTGTCGCTAGTACTGAGAAACCATCAGGCAGCGCAGCGAGAGAAGAGCACCCCGCGAACATATGGTTAACGTCAGTTACTTTCTGGGGAATAGTGAACCCTCTCGGAAGGGAGCGCAACTGCGGGCAGTTGTAGAACATATAATCAGAATGCTCAGTCGACTCAGGAAGCAAGAAACCATCAGGCAGCGCCACTAACGCAGTATTGGCGAACATACCCGCAGGGTTCTTGAAGCCTTCAGGCAAGCGGAAGTTTGTCGGAAGCGCCTCGAAAGGAAGGCCATTAAACATATCGCTCGCCTCCGACAGCGTCGAAGGAAGGGAGAATCCTTCAGGAAGCGCGCGCAAGTTCGTATCAGTAAACATATCCATTGCATTGGTAACGCCCTCGGGAATGGTAAATCCATCCGGCAGAGACTCCAGCGCATAGCAGTAGTAGAACAGAAACTTAGTCGAGTTCACGCCCCGGGGAATAGAGAACTCGGACACATCAGTAAGTGACTCAGCGCCCGCGAACCAACAGTTGACGTTATTTGCGCGCAACGATGGTGTCATGGAGACACGGGTAATGTTTTTGCGATAGTCCAACCAGTGACCCGAGATTTTCGACGGATCCTTCCGATGCGCAAGACTCCAGTCTAAATTATCGACTTTGCCAGCGCCGCGAAGATACAGCGTGCCATCATCGGGGAGCGACCAAGCAGCCGAGCCCGTGCCAGCCACGCAGGGCAGCGTACCACCCAATGTCCCCGGCGATAGCTTGCCGTAGATAGTGGTGTTTGCGTTGAAGAGCTTCGAGAAGTCCACCCGCTGCGTACATTCCGGATCGGTGTACCACAGGGTGAACACCATACCAGGGCGCGAGGGAACATAAGCAGGTTCGGCAAGCAGGCCGGAAGCGTCGGTATGCACAGCCGACCAGAACATTCCTTCGCCCGCTTCGCCTGCAGTTTTTATATTGAGCGTAATGGTGCTCGCGCCCTCGGGCCTATTCGCTGGCGTAATGAGGGTGCGGTTCAGCACAGACCACCACTCGTCCGATTGCCTCAGGAGTACCGAATCGTTACCAGCGTAATAGAGCGGCATTGATGTATCACTGTAAAAGATTCGCTCCGAGCTGGCGGTCTGAGGCATGCTAAATTTCTCAGGAAGTGAAGCCAGACTGTTGCAGCGCCTGAACATATAAGATGCCTCTGTGACCGTTTCGGGGATCTTAAAATCTGCTGGCAAACTGGCAAGGCTGGAACACTCTTCAAAAAGAGATGTTACATCCTGCACGTTATCAGGAAAAACAAAGTTTGAGGGTACTTCTGTAAGCGATGTCCATCCTCGGAAAAAACCAGCCATTTGCTCGACAGTTGACGGGATATGAAAACTTGCCGGAAGCCCGGTCAAATTTGGATTATAGCCAAACAAATAGCCGCAGTTTTTTATGCCTTCGGGCAAATTAAACCAATCAGGAATTGATTTAAGCGATAAACATTTATTAAATAAGGCATTTATAACTTCGATATTCTGAGGAAATGATAATTCTGCTGGAATCGAGGTAATACCCGTTTCAGCAAACATGTTGTTCGCATCTGTCACTCCATCAGGTATTTTTGCAGCCCGCGAGATATCTACCAAGTTCGGCATGCTTCGAAACCAGCACGCTGTAGATGTATCAACGGATGCGATGCCTGTCGTGTCAACAGCGGTTACCAACAAACGAACGGGTCCCCAATATTGGGTGTTCATTTCTGCGCCCTTGTAGTCCCATGCAAGGTTCGCGATCTTTTCGATGCTGTGGATGGTGAGCGTGCCGTCGCTGGAGAGCGTCCAACCAGCTTTTTCCTCATTGGTATTGGGAGAACCAGGGATGTCATTTGCCAGAGGCAAGGGTCCACCCATGGGCGAGAACTTTGAGAAGCCGTAACCTTCCCACTCTCTTTTCATATCTTCGTACGTTTCACTTCCATCTTTGGACTTGGCAGGTAGCACGATGGTTGCGCCGTCCCTGGTTGCAGGATCGAACACTGCTAGCGAAGTCGATTTCAGGGCATCAGCCAAGTGCGACAGAGAGCTGGACGCATGTATGGTTAAGATATTCGAGCATCCTTGAAAAACCTCATTTTCAACGACAGTCAATTTCGAAGGCAGCGAAAGACTACTTGCATTCACGCAGTCCAAGAATGCATGAATACCAAGACTTTCCAAATTCTCGGGAAGATTGACCTGCGTGAGGCCGGTACCTTTAAACGCCGCATATTCCACACGCTTCACCGTCGCTGGAAAGTCGAAAGATTTGAGTGCTGCACAATTGATAAAGCTCTGATCACCAACAACTTCAAGCTTTGAGTGAGCGCCAATTTCAACTGTATCCAATTTTTTACAATTGAGAAAGGCTGCACGACGCAAGATACGAAGGCTATCTGGCAGCACCACATGTGTTAGGGATGCGCAGTTACTAAAGGCGTCCGACTCCATCACCTCAAGAACAGAATCTTGTTCAACAATCACTTCTTTAAGTGCCTTGCACCTGGAGAAGGCATGTACCCCCACGGTGCGGATCGTTTTTGGCAAAACCAAACGTTCAAGATCTGACGCAGAGTGGAAAGCGCCAGGTTCCACTTCAGAGACCTCACGTAGGAGTCCTCCAATTTCATAACTTTCAGGAATACGAAAGTCGCCAACAACAAGCAAAGGGTCGATGGCACCCACAGAAAGCGTGCCATCCTCCTTAAGACAAAACTTCAAACCAGATGCTTCGTCGTATACTTTCTCGACCCACAAAGCGCGAAGCTCCAAATTATCCGTTATCGGATCATTGAAGTTCCATTTAACATCGCTACCAACAACATACCAACCTTCCAGGCCATACCCATCCCGCGAGATCGAGGGCATATCCATAGGTTTGCCTTGGGGAACAGAAAGTTGCATAGTGGCCGGATATCCACCCGCCGCGTCAAACACCACGTTATACGTAGCATCGGAGTTTTCTTGCTCCACGATGTTTTTAAGCAAGAAATCCGACCCTGAGTTTATCCAGGTCTCCTTATCACCAGCGGGAACTTGCACTTCAGTCTGAAAAGGAACAGTACGGTAGAAAGAGGTAGTAGAAAAGGTAGTAACATTGCCTAGCACATTGATGGTTTCAAGGGCTGTACAGCTGTCGAAAAGATAATCAGGTAGAGCAGTTACTCCCTGCCCTAATGTGACCTGACGCAAAGCGCAGTTGTAGAGGAACAATCCCTCACCAAGAGAAGTAACAGAATTTGGTATGGTAAGTGACTTAAGGCTCATATTTCCTGCAAGAGCATTTTGCTCCAAGGTGGTTACGCCTTCAGGAATCTCGACGTACGTCAGATTTTCGCAATTGTAGACGGCGCGATAGCCAAATGATTCAAGGCGTGAGTCTGCAGCAAACGTGAGAGAGGTTAGGTTTCCGAAATCATTGAATCCACGCTCAGCAATACGCGCGACGGAATACTCAACCCCGCTGTTGGTAACTGTGGCAGGAATCACCACATCACCCGGACCGTCCAGGTTGCGTTCGCCAATTCTTACAGCCGCTACTTCTACGGATGGGGTATCACTTGCAAGGATCGTGAAGATAAGCATCTGACCTGATGGAACGCGCTGTTGGAATGACTCGCCGGTGGTGAGTGCTGCGGTAAGAGAGATGTTGGACTCGTCCTCAAGGGAGAGATTTGCAAGAGCAGCGTCGTTGGCGGGTACTTCGTTTGAGGTCAACGTGTGGGTTTCGTTGATGTGTGGAGTGTCGTTGGTTGAGTCTTGTTCGGAGCTGGAAGAATCGGGAGTGGCAGGCACCGGAGATTCGAGTGCCTCAGGCGGCTCGGGAGCGGCCGTTACTTCTACCGTGCGGGTGGCGCGGGTTAGTTCTTGATTGTTGAGGGTGAGGGTTGCGGTGACCTCGGAGGTGCCTTCGGCTTTGGCGGTGGTGGTGCCTTGCTCGTCAACCGAGAGGGGCTTGGCGGCGTAGGAGAAGGAAAGCTCCACGGGACTCGGAGCTTCACAGGTGCCACCTTCGAAGAGGTTGGCTTGCTGGCCTACTTCGAGACTGAGGGGTTCTTCGGAAAAGGCCAGGCCGTAGGGCAGCAAGTGGTTGTTGTTGGCGAGAAGGCCTAGGTTCCAGGGGTAGGTGCCTTCTGCATTGTAGGGGCAGTAGACGGAGAGGTTGGCGCAGCTCGCGAGGGCGTCGTCGGCCACTTCGGGGGTGCCTAGGGTCACAATGCGCGTTAGTGAATCGCTAGAGGCGAAAGCTCGCGGTCCGATGAATTGTACGCTCGCAGGGAGCCAAATGTTTGTGAGGCTCGTGGCTTCGAAGGCGCGCTCGCCTATTTCGAACAGATTCCCGGAGAGTTGAATGTCAGTGAGGTTGGCACATCCTGCGAAAGCGGTTTCACCGATGATAGAGATGCTTGTAGGGAGCTTCACGCTCGTGAGTGAGCCGCGGTTGGCGAAAGCGTTGGCGGCAATGGTTGAGACGCGGTAGGAAACGCCGTTGATCTCGGCGGATGCGGGGATTTCGAGGTTGGGCATGGGGTCTTCGGCACCTTCCCAGGTGACTGAGAGGGTGTAGTCATCAAGCAGCGTGAACATGAGGCCGCTTGCAGTTTCAGCGTCGGCTTCCGGGCGTGATGTTGCGCCTGGTTCGGCAGTTTCGGCGAAGTGTTGGAAGCCGACTTGTTCCCAGACGGCTTTGCTCTCCCTTGCTGGGAGGGCAACTTTGGCAGTAGCTATGACTTCTTCGGTGAAGGCCGTCGCGTCGATCTCGCGCACATTCCCGAGTGCGGTGATTGAGGTCAGGTCTTTGCAGCCGGCGAGGGCATACTCGCCGATAGTCTCAGTCTCAGCAGGTAGCACGACGGCGTTCCCGATAGCCGGCGGGCAGGAAACGAGGGTCTTGAGGTCTTTTGAGAAAAGCATCCCATTGAGCGTGGTAAATGCGGCGCTGCCATCCCCGGCAGTGAGTGAGGAGCCCATAAGATAGCATCGGGACAATGCCTGGGCGGGAACAGTAGTAGTAGAACCGGGGATGTTGGCAGCACCCTCCATGCCCTCGGGAATGAGCAGGAGACGCGAGTAGTCTTTGGTGAAGAGCATGCCATTGTGCGAGGCGAAGGCCTCGCTCTTGGCGCTCACGGCGATTGATTTGAGAGAAGAGCAACCAGCAACTGCGTCGGGGTCCACCTCGCGCAGGGTTGCCGGGAGCGACACGGAGGTGAGTTCCGAGCACTTCGCGAACGCATCCTTCGCGATGGAAGTTACCTCGTAGGTGGAGGTACCGCTGGTGATGGATGCCGGAACCAACAAGTCGCCCTTGGGCGGTGTCGCAGCCGAACCCACAAGGGTCGCGGTTTTGGTGGTGTCGTCGATTTTGAAAACAAAACCATCGCTTACGATAGACACCGCATTGGCATCAGCCGGCAACACGACTGTGCCAGCTACCTGGCCGGACACATCAGAAGTACCCGCAGCTTGCGCAGGAGTACTTTCGTTTTTGTTTTCGTTGGAAGGTTGGTCGAGTGGGACCTGTTGGGAGAACTGAGCAGTATCACCACTCGAGTTCGAAGAATCAGTAACTTCCTCCACGCCAGAAGCGTCAGAGGTTTCCGGGGCTAGAGGCTCAGAAAGCCCCCCCCCCCCCGGAGGTTTTCGGATTCAGCAGTGCCCGCAAAAGCAGGCAGAGTACCGGTCGTCAGGGCACACGCAAGCGTCACTGCGCACGCAGCCCTGCCGAGCCGTACAGCTCGACGGTTGAAATTCATTCCCTTGTCCCTTTACTCCAAAAGCCAGTGCATTTCCCGATGCACATACCCCACAAATGCGGGATATGTTCGGCATAGTAGCACGCGACGAGGGATTGTGAAGGGCGGCGGCGCTCCCCCATCACGAGAAAGAGCGCGAGTGCCCAAGGTCATAACCGCAGGTAGAACATATTCCCCAGCCATGCTGTAGCTAATCAGCCACAAGTCCTACGAATTCACAACTTCTTCACAACTTACCCCTCTTGTCATCCTGAGTGAGCGAAGTGAGTCGAAGGATCCCGAGCGGCGATAAGCAGGAAGTCTTACGGTTGGCACCGCTCGGGATCCTTCGAATACGGCGGCTTCGCCGCCTCCGCCCAGGATGACAGGGGGGGGATGCCTGCGGTGCTTCGCAGCAAAAAAAGGGGGGGGGGGTAGCGCCTGCGGCGCTTCGCGCCTCTGCTAGGATGACAAGGGGGTTGCTTTAAGTTTTATGCCTAGGATTTCTTGACGATGACCAGGTCGTCTACGCTGATGCGAAGTTGGTCTTCGTAGGATTCGCGGTCCAGTTTGTTGGCGGAGACGTCGAGCGTGGCGCGGACGGTGGAGCCGTCAACCGCACCTTCGCGATAGGCGGCGCCGAAGTCGCGCTGCATGTCGGCGAAGAAGGTTTCGGCGGCAGCGGCGTCGGGGAAGCCCACTTCCAGCGACGACGTCTCACACAGGCCATCGCGGCCAAACGTCACCGTTTCGGTGGTGGTGCGCTGCTCATCAGCGGCGCTCGTGGTGGTATAGCGATACACCACAGTGCCGGAGAGGTCGCGCTTGTCATCGGACGTGGTTGCCCCCTTCGGGTTGGATGACCCTGAATTACCCTTGTCGTCCGAGGTGCCCTTGTTCGTTGTTGAGCCGTCTTTGGTGACGGGAACCTCCTTGTTAACCGGGTCGCCATCAGGCGTTTCCGTTTCATGCGACGCCTGGTTGTCGTCACCGGAGTTCTGCTCTGTGATCGCAGACACCCCCGGACCGGACGACAGCATGTCGAACAACCAGCTCGACTGGGACACCACAAACACTGTGCCGGCAAGGGCCACAGCACCCAGTACGCATCCCGCCGCCACCTTCAGCTTGAAGCCGCGACGATGAAGCGTCTCAGCTTCCCGCATGCTTTCCTTGATGCTGGCCGGGGGCTCGTCGAAGAGAGCACTCGACTCCGCGTCGGCGGGCGCTCCCGCCTCGCCTTCCTCAGGCGTGGGCTGGGTGATCTCGGAGGACCCGCGCGGGTGCGCATCTACGTCAGGCGACGAAGCGCTAGCGGTGGCGTTTTCCGGCGTGGCGGCGGAACCAGCAGCGGCCTCATCCTTCAAGTCTACGCCGAGCGCAGCCCCCAGGCTCTCAACGCTGAGCGCGCCATCAAACGCGGTCCCAGTTTGCGGCGCAGTGGATGCAGGTGTGGGCGACGCTTGCGTAGCCGCCGATGTCCCCGGCGCTGCGGCGGTACCGTCCGCACCCTCTTCCAGCCGCTGACGCGTAATCTCATCCAGCCGACTTTCAACCGACGCCCGCAACTCCTCCAACGAGCGGCGCCCATCGGGAAAGAGAATCTGTGCTGGAGCAGCCAGCGAGCGCTCCACCAACTCGGGCTCGACCGCATGCTTGCCACGCACGGCAGCATGGGCCGGAACGCTAGAACTTTTCGCCGGCACCACCATACCAGCACACGGCGATTCCGCCGCCTGAGCAGGCACTACTGCCTGCGCACTTGGATTTTCCACCGGTGTGGGTGCCGCCACGGACACCTCTGCCGTCGGCACACCGCGCACAGATTCGGGAAGCACAATCGGCTGCGTCGACTCAGGCGAAGATGCGACCGGAGCTGGCTCGGCAGGTTCCACCAGATCAACGGTTTCTGCAAGGCGCGCCAGCACCTCTCCCGGCGGCGACACTGCCAACGCGGGCCACTCCACCAAATCAGCCAGGTTCGCAGAAGGAGCCGCTGACGACGCGACAAACGCCTCAGAAGGCACCGCAGACAACGCCTCAGCAGGCGCTCCAGAAGCCGGCACCGGCTTAGCCGGCACAACAACTTCCTCATGCCACACGGGCTGTTCGGCATAAACCGCCTCTGGCACTTCAGCAACCGGAGCAGGCGCCGCCACTTCATCCGCAGCGCTCGACGGTGCCACAACGGGCCAGCCTGCCTCGAGCGGAAGCTCAAACACATGCTCAACCAGGGCTTCCTTGCTCACATACGGATGCGGCGCGAACTCTTCCACCGGCGCATTTGGGTATGCTTGCGCGAGGGGTGGCGTTTCGACCCCCTCTTCAGCAGAGATGCCCTGCGGCTCCCCCGAGCGCGTTTCAACGGCGCTCTGCTCGACTTCGCCACCACCGTCGGAAAGCCCATCCACAAACGCGAACAGGCTCTCCAACGATAGCGATCCGTCGCCGGTGCTCGACATACGCTCACTTTCTCCGAACTCGCAGCCGTGCCAGCCCTGTGTATCCCGTTTTCTGGCGCACGACAATCTTCGTCAAGCATAGCAAAGAAACTCGTGCTCGTACTTAAAATGGCGAATATATCCACCATTTAAGGGCGGCAGTGTACGTAAGCACCCCTCTCTTAGACTGCTCTGTTCAGCCAGCAGCGACGCACCACCCAGTACCCCTCGGCCGAACGCGCCACGCGGTATCCCAAAAGTTCAAGCACTTGGCACACCGCATCGATGCGTGCCATGCTGCTGTCCCAAAGCAGCCAGTCCTCTTCGGAGAATTCCGCGAAACGTCGGCGTGTCTGATCTTCGCCGTAGCCATAGCGGCGCGCCATGTCATCGAGCACCGCCTGGTAATCGTCCAAAAGCTGAGCTACGGCCGCCTCTGCCCCCTTTCTTCCCATGCGGGACCTTCCCCCTAAGCCTCGCTCCGCCGAAGGCCGGCCCCCCGAAGCACGGCACGTATTCGGCTTTTGCCGCTCGTCTGATCCCATGTCGTTTCCTTTCTCCTCAGAGGTAAATACCCATCCCCTCGATGGGACATCACCGATTGTCACACGTGAAACGTTATCGCTGTTGACAGTTCGATAGGAAGCATGACCAAGCTCCTTTTCGGACGTTTATGCTGATCAAACCCCTCATCAACCCACCCTTGACACCGTACGCGCGTTCTTATATAGTGGGCGAACAAACATTCTCGCGAACATTTGATCTGGCGAACGGGCGTGCGCATGGAACTTATCGAAAAACTTGAGGTTCTCGCTGATGCAGCAAAGTATGACGTAGCGTGTACTTCATCCGGCATCGACCGCGACGCGAGTCGCGGCAAACTCGGCAGCGCGGTGGCGGCCGGCTGCTGCCACAGTTTCTCGGCCGACGGGCGCTGCATAACGCTGCTCAAGGTGCTCATGACCAACGTATGTGTCTACGACTGCGCCTATTGCGTGAACCGCTCGTCAAACGAAGTGAAACGCGCGGCCTTCTCGCCGCGCGAGCTGGCCGACCTCACCATCGCGTTTTACCGTCGCAACTACATTGAGGGCCTCTTCCTCAGTTCCGGCGTTATTAAGAACCCCGACTATACCACCGAGCTGATGATACAAACGCTTTCTCTTCTGCGCGAAGAACACGGTTTTCGCGGCTACATCCACGCGAAGGCCGTACCCGGCACCTCACCTGAATTAGTTGAGCGCCTGGGGCATCTGGCCGATCGTTTGAGCGTGAATATGGAACTACCCTCGCAGGCTAGCCTGCGCTTACTTGCGCCCGAAAAGGACAAACAACATATTCTGGCGCCTATGCGGCAAATCCGCGACAGCATTGCGGTGGACAAAGACACACGCGCGCTCATGCGTAAGGAAACTACCTACATGAAACAGGTGCGGCCCAAGAGAAAGGAGCGCGCGTTCGCACCCGCCGGGCAGTCCACCCAAATGATTGTGGGAGCAACACCTGAAAGCGACTTCCACATATTGAATTTGTCGGCGGCGCTCTACCGCACGCTGTCTCTCAAACGCGTGTTTTTTAGCGCCTATACGCCGGTGAATGATGATGCGCGCCTGCCGGGTACCGATGCTATTCAGCTAAACCGTGAACACCGTCTCTACCAGGCGGACTGGCTGCTACGTTTCTACCGTTTTGATGTGACCGAAATCATCGACGAAGAGCATCCATTCTTGGACACCGAGGTGGACCCAAAAGCAAACTGGGCGCTGAACAATCTGGACTTTTTTCCGGTGGAGGTGAACAAGGCACCGCTTGAGGCACTTCTGCGCGTGCCTGGCATTGGCGTGCGCGGCGCACATTCCATTATCCGAGCGCGACGCGCCACCACGCTTGGCGAGCGCGAACTGCGCAAGTTGGGCATTGCATACAAACGCGCCCGTTTCTTCATCACCTGCAATGGCACCTATGCGGGGCAAGGCGTTGACTTCTCGCGCGAAGGCTTACGCGCGCAGCTGGCCGCGCCGCCGAAGGGCGGCAATCATGGTCGACGCGCCGACAAAGCCTGCCCCGGCCAGATGAGCCTCTTCGAAAGTGTGGAGACCCCCGAGAAAGCGCGCATTGCGGGCGGGGTAAGCAGCGCGGAGGGTGGGCGTTTGCTCGGCGGCGCGGGGGCGGACAGGAGTGTGCAACGCGGCGAGAAATGCGGGAGTGTGAGCACGCACGGAGAGAAGCTGTCGGGGCCGCAGAGCTTACTCGCGCCCGCTGCTCCCTCTGATGGCACGTTCGGCTGGCAGAGGGCCTTAGAGGAACCCCAGGCGGCTTGTGCATGAGCGAGAGTGGGAGCAGTTCGGTGAAAGGAGTGCGCGAAAGGAAGAAAGGCGTGCCGGAAGCTGTGCGGGAGGAAAAGAAGGGTGCAACCGCCGTTGCACACGAAGAGCCGCTTGTTGACGTGGCTTATGTGCATGATGGTTCGCTTGAGGGTTTGCTTTCAGCCGTGTTCGAGGCATATGCCCGCCACGAGGATCCGCAGGATATTGTGCGCGACGGCCAGCTACAGCCGCGCCTCGGACAGACAGTGCGTTTCATTGAGACCGACATGGAGCGCGCTCTGCGGGTACAGCGCGGCGTCAAGCGGGCGGGCGGACACGGTGCCTATGATGCTGTGGTGCGGGCATCGCTTTCCGACGACCCGGAGGCGGGCACCATTGTGTACCGGTTCATTCGCTATGCGATGGCGGCCAATCGTCCACACGACTGCACAGGATGTCGCAAGCGCCGCTCGTGCGCTGGCCCGGTGGACAGCGGCGGGCCAGCCTCCGTTGGCTGCACGGGTAAGGCTTCCGGAAGCGTACTGGGTGACCTGGCGCACCCTGCTGTGGCTCCCTTGCACCGCCTCGTGCGCGCCGTCGGCAACGAGCGCCACCGCATGATTCAGTTTTTGCGTTTCGAGCACTTGGAGAACGGGGTGTGGCTCGCGCGCTGCAACCCCTCTGCGTCGGTGGTGCCCCTGCTCATGGACTACTTTAGCGCGCGGTTCAACATTCAGCCGTTCATCATCTACGATGAGGTGCATAACCTCGCAGGCGTGTACGAAGGTCGCGAGTGGTATCTCGTGCGCACTGATCAGCTGAACGTGCCCGACCGCGCCGCCGACGAACAACTCATGCAAGCAGCCTGGAAACGGTTTTATCGCACCGTAGCCGTTGAAGCACGCTACAACCCCGAACTCCGCCGCCAGTTCATGCCCAAGCGCCTGTGGAAAAACATCGTCGAGATGCACGAAGACCTCCCCGGCACCGACCTCGCCCCACCAACCACCACCCCCGAACGCCTCTGGCGAGGGTAGATGTGACGCGCCGGAACTCTTAAACACCCGTAAGATCAAAGGGTGGGATGAAGCTTTCTTCGGCGGCACCGCCTTCTTGCCAAAAGTAGTCTTCCACGCCCAGTTCATCGGCGAAATCGAGCAAACGCTCGTAGTCTTCATCAGGTACACGATGAGCCAACTCGGGGTTCTCGACCAGCGCGATCTGCGCACGCTTGTTGCCCGCAGCGGCCGCATCAACCAACACGGGCGTGTACTGATTCATCAGCGAAAGCAACACCTGCCGCCCGTAGCGTTCATGCACCAGACGCACGATGCGCTTGGAGTCCTCCAGCGCCCCCGGCAGCATCAAGTGACGCACCACCGTACCGCGTACGAGACGCGGCAGGCCGTCCACCTCGTCAAACACCGGTTCGCCCGTCTGCGCCACCATCTCATCAAGCGCCGCGAGCGCCACTTCAGGGTAGTCGGGTGCCTGCGAATAACGCGCAGCCAAGCACGCGTCAGCATACTTGAAGTCAGTCAGATAGACGTCCACCGTACTCGCATTCGCCCGCACGGCTTCCACGGTTTCGTAGCCCGACGTGTTCCACACCACCGGAACCGTCAACCCGCGCTCGCGCGCCTGCGCCACTGCCACCCGCGCTTCACATGCGTAATGGGTGGGCGTCACAAAGTTCACGTTGAGCGCGCCCTGTGCTTCCAGCTCCAGACACATCTCCGCAAGTCGCTCTACCGTGACCGCACGGCCCGCTTCACCAGCGGCGATAACCGCATTCTGACAATACACACACCGCAGCGGACAGTGCGCAAAGAAGATCGTTCCACTGCCGCGTTCCCCGCTGATTGGCGGTTCTTCCCAAAAATGCAGGGCCGCGCGCGCCACCACCAGGGTGTCGCCAGCCCCACAAACCCCTCGCTCCCCCGCCGCGCGATTAACCCCGCACCCTCGCGGACACACGTCACAAGAAGTAAGTTGATTACTTTGCATACAGCCACCGACCCCCAAAACAAGCCACACATATCGCCCTATCTGGCGAAACACCCCTTTTGTCATCCTGAGCGGAGCGCCGTAGGCGCGTAGTCGAAGGATCCCGTGAGGCGCCAGCAGGAAGATTCCCAGTTGACACCACACGGGATCCTTCGACTCCGGCACTACGCGCCTCCGCTCAGGATGACAAGAAGGGGGCGTCTTCCAGTGCTCTACTTGGAATGCCTCAGTTGGCTGAATAGGCGCCGAAGCCTCCCGGGAAGTCGTCGGGGTTTACGTCGTAGTCGTAGTCGTCATCCTCGTCGGCTTCGCCGCCGTAGGCTTGTTCGGCGCGGGTCCAGTCGAGGCCGTTTTCGGCGCAGGCTGCTTCCTCGCCGTACACCAGCGCAAGCGCAGCCGGGGCCTTATCGGCACCGCCGATCACGGCCAGAAGCTCCAGCAGATGCAAGCACGCCTCGGCCTGCGGCAGAATAAGATCCACGTCATCGGCAGCCATGAGTGCGGCAGACAGCTCCGCCATCAGCATCTCCACCGTGTACGTGCCGGTAAAACGCCCTTCGCTCACTGCGGAAAGCACCTGTTCAGCCTCGGGCGAGGTCGCACCCGCGCGTCCCACCGGCCCTTCAACCGATGACGCCGAACGCTGCACCGCATGATAGAGCGCATCTGCCTCAATGGCAGACATAATCTGCGCCGACGCCTGCAGCGTGTACGCCGCACGCGCCAGCTGCGCCGAACCCGAGCCACCCGTCTCCTGCACGTCTCCCGCCAACTCTTCCAGCAACGGACGGGCGGCAGCAACGTCCTTTTCCTCGCCTGCCACCAGGCACATGAGGTTCGCCTTGTCGGCAAAGGCATCGGGCAGCGCCACGTTCGCCACCACCAGCGGGGCCTCGACGGCCGCCAACTCGCTCACCACAGCCACCGCGTTCAGTTCGCGCGCGAAACTGGGTGTGGCGGCAGACAAATCCACCAGCAAGGTGCCTGGCCGCGCAGCCTGCACGATGCCATCCTCGTCGAAGTACGCATCTTCCAATGCCGTCTGCGACGTGCAGTACGTCAGCACCACATCCGCGCTTGCCACGTCGGTCGTGCGCGTGTACCCCGCGGCGGACAGGCCAGTCTGCACCAGAGCGCCCACCGTATCGTTTCCGCTATATGCATAACGCTTATCCATGCGTCTGTCCCTTTCCCAGGCGCACCACCGCACGCCTTCCCCGCGTCTGCGGATGTTAACTTTGCTTCACTTTCTTGGCAATGCGATCGGCCACCGACAGCTCTTCGCGCTTGTCGTTGCCCCAAAATACCACGGCCACCATGCCGGGCCCCACGTGCGAGCCAATAACGGGCCCGATGTTGCACTCCAAAATGAGCACGGTGTCGTCCACCTTGACCAGCGCCTCTTTCAGGCGCTCGGCATCTTTCGCGCAATCAGCGTGAGCCACCACAACCACCTGACCCGGCCCCTTTTCTGCCCGCCGACGCTCGAAGTACTCGGCAAGTTGCTTGAGGCCCTTCTTGCGTCCGCGTGCCACGCCGGAAAGCGACAACTTCCCGTCGAGCGCAATATTGAGCAGGGGCTTCACGTCCAGCTTTGAGCCAGCGTAGGCCACCGAACCCGGAATGCGTCCACCGCGACGCAGCGCCTCCAAGTCTTCCACCATAAACTCGGCGTCCACGAAGTTGCGCGCCTCTTCGGCCCACTGCGCCAGCTCACGCGCTGTGAGACCCCGCTCGCGCTGCCTCAGCGCCTCATGCACCAACAGCCCCTCGGCGACCGACGCCAACCGGGTGTCCACCAGGTGCAACTCAGCCTCCGGATGTTCGGCCAACACCTGATCACGCACGAGCGCTGCCGCATCAAAGCTGCCGGAAAGCCCGCTCGAAAAACTCAGGTACACCGTGGGTACGCCGCTTTTCGCCGCGCGCTCAAAGGCATCGCGAAACACCGGCACGGGCACCTGCGCTGTGGTGGGTTCTTCCCCCTTGCGCATGCCCTCGTAAAAATCGTGGGCCGACGAGGTACGATACAAGTCGTCGGCATGCTGTCCATCACTCAAAATATAGGGAAACTCTATGAGTTCCACTCCGTCGCGATCCACCAGTTCAAAAGGCAGATCGCAGCACGAATCAATAATGAGATTGCAAGCGCATTCCATCGAGGAGTCCCTCTCCTTCAGCGTTTGATTGTTGGTGCGTGTAGGCTGCGCGTCCGTCACGATGTGCACAGCCGCGCCTGTACCGGCCTGGTCAGCTTACCCGCCAGCGCGTGCGCGCATTCGTAAGCAATGCCCACGGCCGGCCCCACGTGCAATCCGATGACCGGGCTCACGGGCAGTACGTCCACACTGCGCCCCAACAGCGGTTCTATCACTTCGCGCGCCCACACCACGGCGGGCGTCTTGTCGCCAATATAGTGCACGACCACATTCTTCAAGCCGTGCGCCTCCACGTCGTCTTTGAACGTTTGCACAATTTTCTCGAGCGCCTTTTTGCGCGTGCGCACTTTTGCCAGCGTGGTAGCTGAGCCGTCGGTTACGGTGAGCACAGGCGACAGCTGAATAAGGTTACCCAGAAGCGCCGCCGCGTTGCCGATGCGCCCGCCCTTCTGTAAAAACGTGAGCGTCTCCGGCGTGAACAGAAAGCGCGTGGATTCGATGCCGCGCAGCACCGCCCGCGCGCATCCGGCCAAGTCTTCGCCCGCCTCGCGCGCCGCCACGGCGTCGAACACCGGCCACGCCTCGTCATAGCCGCACGACGAGGAATCAATGAGCGCGTAAGAGAAGTCGATGCAGCGCGCCTTCACCGCACGCGCCGCGCGCACGGCACCCTCGTACGTGCCCGAAAGCCCCGTGGAAATGAAGATACCCAGCACCTCGTCTCCCGCTCGCGCCGCGTCCTCGAACAGGCCTTCCAGCGTGTGCTGCGAAGGCTGGCTCGACGTGGGAATGTCGTTCACCATGTCGTAGATGTCAGCGTAGAAGGCATCGAGGTCGATATCCGAGTCGGCGAGTTCCTGCCCGTCGCGGTTCACGTACAGCGTGACCACTTCAATGCCCACCTTCCGCGCGTCTTCTGCGGGAATGGAGGCAACCGAGTCCGTGAGTATTCTAATCATGTCACCGACCTTACCTTGAGGGATCGTGCGCGCGAGGCGCGGGCTTACAGTGCACTCATTAAACTACGCAATACCACGCATGCGGGCAACCAATTCGCGACGGCGCTCAAAAAGACCATATTCAAGGCCCACCGGATAGGTGTGGGGGTTGAGCATGCGCTTCTGACTTTCGTCGAGCATGGCCAGCTGAGCGGCCGCACGCTCACGTGCCACCATGGCATCGCGACCTGCGGCGGGAAGCACCGTGCGGCCTTCGCGCGCCAGCGGGGCCAGCAGCGTTTCGAATCGCTTGCCAGAAAGCCGTTTTTGGCGCAGGTCATCGGAGGGGTCCACGATAATCTCGCGCTCCCCCACGCCCGTGTTCACGTCGAACACCATGTCGCCGGCAATGCGCCCGTCGTCATGATAGTAGCGGCGTACGTCCAGCACGCCCGGCGTGGTCAGCTTCGCGGCCGATTCGGAAATTTTCAACCGGTCGCGCCACGTGGCCTCGCCCGGCTCGCGCGTGGCGGAAAGTTTGTACACGCCGCCAAGCGTAGGCTGGTCGAACGCGCAGGCCAGCTTCGTGCCCACGCCCCACGACATCACCTGAGCACCCTCGTCGTGAATGGATTGAATGGTGTATTCGTCCAGGTCATTGGAGAGTACAATGCCGCAGTCGGTGAGTCCCGCCTCGTCCAGCATGCGCCGCGCCATCTTCGCGAGCCACGCAAGGTCGCCCGAGTCGATGCGGATACCAGCCAGTCGCTCGCCGCGCTCGCGCATTTCCAGGCCCACCGTGATGGCATTCTTCACGCCCTGCTCCACGTCGTAGGTGTCCACCAGCAGGATGCAGTTTTTGGGGAATGCCTCGGCGTACGCGCGAAACGCCGTGAGTTCATCAGGAAACGACATGACCCACGAGTGCGCGTGCGTGCCCGACACCGGCACGCCGAACAGCTTGCCGGCCAGCACGTTTGACGTGGAGGCACAGCCGCCCACCACCGCCGCGCGGCTCGCCCACACGCCCCCTGCTGCACCCTGTGCGCGCCTGAGGCCGAACTCCGCCACGGGCGAGCCCGCCGCCAAGCACACGCGCGCCGCCTTCGTAGCGATAAGCGTTTCGAAGTTTACGCAGTTCAGAAGCGCGGTTTCGATAAGCTGACAGTCGGTGATGGGAC
Organism: Gordonibacter faecis; assembly: GCF_030077735.1. Lineage (NCBI taxonomy): Bacteria > Bacillati > Actinomycetota > Coriobacteriia > Eggerthellales > Eggerthellaceae > Gordonibacter > Gordonibacter faecis. The sequence continues at coordinate 66,537 of NZ_JASJEU010000018.1, forward strand.
CAGTCACACGCACCAGTGGCTCATGCGGGAACACCACGGTGCCCTCGGGCACGGCGTCAATGTCCACCGACAGGTGGTAGTCCGCCAGCTGCTCCAAGAACGCAGGGTCGAACAGCTTACCGCCGCCCGGCGCGTCAAGCGAAGCCAGATATGCGCGGTCTTCCTCCGAGAACGCGAAGGTGTCTACGAGTTCTGCCAGCTGAGCCATGCCGCACGCCACCGCGAACCCGCCCTTGAACGGGTAGTCGCGGAAGTACATGTGGAAGCAAGCCTCAGTGGCGTTCTTGCCGCTTTGCCAGTAGCCCTGCGCCATGGTGATTTGATACAGGTCGGTGAGCAGCGCGTAATCAATATTCATTACGACTCGCCGCCCTGACCTGCACTTGGCGCGTCATTGTTGGGGCGATGGTTGCGCCGGCGCGCGCGGCGATGACCACCTTCGCCCCCGTTGTTGTTGGCACCGCCGCCGTTGCCACCCGCGCCCTTTACCTGCGCCGCCGCCTGTCCCTGGCGCAAGCCCGACGAGCGCTGACCGGGACGCGGACCCTGCTTGGCCTGACCCTGCGTTCCCTTCACGCCCTGCTTCTTGGCAGTTCCAGACGCTTGCGCGGCCCCGGGGCCAGAACCGGCCGCACCACCGCGCGGTGCGTTCTTCTTGGAGCCCTGACCAGGTCGTTTCGCGCCCTGCTTCTTCGGAGCGGCGCCATTTGCACCCGCGGCCGCGCTACCCTGCTTCTTGCGCTTTTCGGCACTCTCGCCCACGTCTACCTGGCGCGTGGTGCCATCGGCCGCCACCTTTGTGGAGCGACGCCGCGGCTTGCGCGCCTCGGTGGGCGCGGGTGCGCTCTTGCTGGCGGAGGACCCGCCATTCTTGCTTGCACCGTTGCGCGGCTTCTGCCCGCTTTTGCTGTTCGTTCCCGTGCGCCGCACGTTTGAGGGGTCGGCCAGCTTGTCCTGGCCCGTGAACTGGGAGGTGAGGAACGTCGATTCGCCTGCAATGCCCAGCACGGCCTGCGTGGTGGCGACTTCCCACGCCTCTTTACCCACACGGTTGGGGCGCGTCATGCCTTCCTCGGGCGGCTCGAAGTCGGCGAGCGGCACCTTCACGGGCTTCTCGCCGTCCACCTTGAGCGATATCACCTCGCGCGGCACGTCCAAGTCGACCACTTTCGCCGTGCCAACGGGCGTTTCCACGCTGGCGTTTTGCTTTGGCGCACGGCTCTTGAAGTCCTTGTATGCGTCGAATTCGTAGCGCAAGCAGCACATGAGGCGGCCACACACGCCGGAAATCTTTTGCGGGTTGAGCGAGAGGTCCTGCTCCTTGGCCATGCGGATGGACACGGGGCAGAACTCGCCGCCCAGGCGCTTGCAGCACAGTTCCTGGCCGCAGTGGCCCAGGCCGCCCACCATGCGCGCCTCGTCGCGCACGCCAATCTGGCGCATGTCAATGCGCACGTGGAACCGCGAGGCCAGTTTGCGCACTAGGTCACGGAAGTCCACACGCTCTTCGGCTTCGAAGTAGAACACGGCCTTGTCGCCATCCAACAGAAATTCCACCGACACCGGGTGCATGTCTTCGCTCGCCTCGGCGGCCAGCTCTTTGAATATCGGCAGCGCCTCTTCCGAGCGGCGACGCATTTCCTCGGCGCGCTGGGCGTCCTCGTCATCAGCCAGACGTTTCACGGGCTTGAGCGGGCTCTTTAGCTTCTTCACCTGTTCTTCGTCCACTTCGAATACGTCCTCAGCCAACGAGCCGAACTCCAGGCCGCGCGCCGTCGACACCACCACGGCGTCGTTCTTGTTCAGTTCCAGCTCGCCTGCGTCGAACCAGAGCGTTTTCGGGTTGTAGGCCAGTCTTACCGGCGCTATCCGAACCATGTTGAAACCTCTCTATCTCACGACGCCCGACGGCCCCCCGCAGGGGTGGCCGGACGATACAGTGCTTCTTTCACCTCGAATAACAGCGCGTCAACGCACGTTTCCGGTGACACATTATACGCGATAGCCTCGTCACAGCGGCGCACGGCAGCAAGCGCGGCGGCCACGCGCGCCTCGTCGGTGGCGCGGGCGGCTTCCTCAATCGCGCCGCGCACGTCGGCGTTGATTATGAGCTCCGGCGTTTCGGCGCACACGGTTAACACGTCACGCAGCCACGAGCGCACAATGGCCGTAAGCTGGCGCAGCGCCTCCTGGCTTTTCGCCGTGAGCGCCCGCTTGTTGCGCGCCTCAATTTGGCGAATGGCCGACTTCGCAAGGAAGTCCGCGTTTTCGGCGAGCTCTTCCTCCTGTGAGGCGCGTACCGTATCGAGCGGCGCTTTGGAAAGAACTACCAGGTCACTGGCCATTCCGAGCGCGTCCCAGTCGTCGGCGTTGCGCAGAAGCGCCAGCACTTCCAGCACGCGTGCGCGGAAGGCCAGCCGCTCGTTGGACTTCAAAAACTCTACGGCGCGCGTGATGGAGCCGTCGCACGCCTCAAGCCCCACCTTCGCCTTCTCCAGCGAGGCGCCCGTGTTTTGCGCGACGATGCCCGCCGCTTCGCTGGCCGGAATGTGGCGAAACGGCACCACCTGACAGCGCGACACAATAGTGGGCAACACGCTTTCGCGCGTACGACCCAGCAGGATAAGCACCACGTCAGAGGGTGGTTCTTCGAGCGTTTTGAGGAACGCGTTGGCCGACGAGGCGCCCAGCAAGTCCACACGATCGAGAATGTACACCTTGCGTTTGGCCTGAATAGGCGCAAGCGAAGTGTCCGCCACGATATCGCGAATTTGCTCCACCAGGTAACCATTCGCACCCTCGGGAGCGAAATAGCGCACGTCAGGGTGCTTTTTGCGCATGATACGCCCGCAGGCATCACACGCCCCACACGCACCGCCGCGCGGACCGTGGGGTCCTTTCGGGCACAGCACTGCCTGCGCGAGTGCGAAGGCCGCGAGCGTCTTGTTCGATCCGGCCGGGCCCGTGAAGAGGTAGGCGTGCGTCACACGGTCGCTCTGCACGCTGGCGCGTAGAAACTCACGCACCTGCGGCTGACCGAGGATGTTCTCAAAGGCATCGGCCACAGCTACGCCCTCCCTCACTGCCGCGCGTGTTTTTGGGGGCGCCGTGCGCATCATTGCCGCGTGCGCCGCCGTGTGTGCCCTGCGAGCCATTGCCCTGCGCGGCCTTACCTGGAGTTCCGCCGCCCTTCGCACCACCCTTCGTGTGATGTGCTTTCTGCGCACCCTTGCCCGAAGGCTGACCTTTGCGACCGGAGTTGCTGTGTCCGCTCGGACGGCGGCGATTCAGCTGCTGAAAGAACGCCGGATCGTCCACCACGTCGTTCATCCACGGGAACAAATCCGCCAGTTCGCGGAACACGCGCTCAGCCGTCTTCGCCTTCTGCTCGGCGGAGCGCACCACACGAATGCGCTCCGGGTGGGCTTCGGCCAGTTCAAGGAAGGCCTCATTCACGCGCGTGTGGAATTCCTCGCCCGCCTGTTCCAGCCTATCGGCACCCAAACGGTGCGTCGCTCGCGCAAGCCCCTTGCGCGCCGAGCCGCCCGTGACCAGAAGAATGGTGCGATCGGGCATGATGCCCTGACAGGCAAACGCATTCGCCTGTTCCACAAACGCGCGCGGCAGCCCGCGCCCGCACACCTGGTAAGCAATGGTGGAATCGGCGAAGCGGTCGCACAGCACCACGGCTCCCCGCGCGAGCGCAGGGCGAATGACCTCCGCCACAATTTGCGCGCGCGCCGCCTCGTACACCAGAAGTTCCGTTTCATCAGCCATGACCTTGTTCGCGGGGTCAAGCACGATGGCGCGCAGCTTCTCACCAATGTCCGTGCCGCCCGGCTCGCGCAAACACACCACTTCACGGCCGCGCGCGCGCAGCTTCTCGGCAAGAAAGCGAATGTGCGTCGTTTTGCCGGCGCCCTCGCCGCCCTCAAACGTGATGAAGACGCCTTCGGAAGTGTTTGTGTCGCAGTGCTTCTGATTCACAGGTTGCCCTTCGATCCCTTCTATCGGGTGGTTGCTTGTGCGTTCGCGCTATTCAGGCGGCTGGTGCAGCATTTAGACAAGGTTGTACACGTCGTTGCCGTGTGTGTCCACGCCCACAAACACGGGGAAGTCCACCACGTCGATGCGGCGCAGCGCCTCGGTCCCCAAATCGTCGTAGGCCACGGTTTCGGATGATGCCACGCATTTCGCGAGGTACGCCGCCGCCCCGCCGCACGCCACGAAATAAACGGAACCCGTCTCGCGACACGCCTCGCGCACCTCAGCCGAGCGCCGCCCCTTGCCCACCGTGGCGACGACGCCCGCGCGATGAAGTTCCGGCGCGGCGAAGTCCATGCGGCTGGCCGTGGTGGGACCCACCGCCCCAAACGGCCGTCCCGCCGCCGCAGGCGTCGGGCCCGCGTAGAAAATCGCCTGACCAGCGAGGCCATATGGCAGCGCGCCACCGCTCTGAGCAAGCTCATCCATCAGCCGCACATGCCCCGCATCACGCAGCGTATAGAGCGGCCCCGAGAGCAAACACGCATCCCCCGCCTTTAGCCCCGCCAGCTGCGAACGATCAAGCGGCAAGGTAAGGCGGATGGCATGTTCCGCCATTCCTCTGTCATCCTGAGCGGAGGCGGCGCAGCCGCCGGATCGCGACGCGAAGATAGTCCCGCAGGGAAAGGATCCCGTGTGGGCCGTCAGGCCTGTATCACCTTCCGCTAACGCCGCACGGGATCCTTCGACTTCGCGCTGCGCGCTCCGCTCAGGATGACAACCGGCCAAGTCAACCGCCCGCTCAGGATGACAAGCTGTCAAGTCAACTGTCGTCCTGCGCATGGCCGAACATCCCATGTTGATGGCCAGCGGCAACGCCGCAATGTGGCATGGTGCCGTGGCCACGCGCACGGCGAGCGCCGTCGTGCGACCACCAAGGCCACCTGGCCCCACGCCCGAGGCGTTCACAGCCGCCAGCAGTTCTTCCTCAAGCGCCGCAACGTGCGGGTCAGCTGCCGGTTCATCCACCGGCCGCATGAGCGCACGCTTCGCCAAGCCTGCCACCTTGTCAAACGTGCCACCAATGCCAACGCCTATCACGAGCGGCGGGCAGGCGTTCGCGCCCTTCTCACGCACGCAGCGCACCAGTTCATCCACGATGCCCTGCTTGCCCGCACCCGGCACCAGCATGACCACGCGACTCGCGTTATCCGAGCCGCCGCCCTTCAACATAATATGAAGGCGCGCAACCCCCGGCTTATCCACCGGATGAATGTCGCAGAAGGCAGGCGTGTTGTTGCCGGTGTTCGCGCGGTCGAGCACCGCGTCGCACACCACCGACTTGCGCAGCCGCGCCTCGTCATACGCGCGCGCCACCGCGTTATTTACCTCGGCGAACACATCGCCCGGCACCAGCATATCGGGCCCCACTTCCAAGCTGACCCACACGGTACCGGTATCCTGGCAGATGGGCACGCAGTCGGCGGCGGCGATGCGCGCGTTTTCCACCAGCTGGTCAAGCACCGCCCGACCACGCAGAGAATCCTCAGTCGCGCGGGCAGCCTCAAGCCCGGAGGCAATGTCGGCAGGGAGCACGCAGGCAAGCTGCGGAATGGCCGCGTAAACAGCGTCCGCGACCTGTGATTTTGTAATGATGGTTTCCATAGCGAAGATTATAGCGCATACCCCGCAACGCGACGCAGCGCCCCCTACTTCACCACGAAGTCACCGGGCTTGCGCGGCGCCGTACGCGGATATGACACCGCCGGATACCCCAGCAGCATACAGATTTGCAGCGGCCTGTCGCTCACTTCGAGAAACTCCTTCACCGCAGGCAGCTCATCCGACGCGCGACACAGGTAGCCGTTATAGAGCACGCCCAACCCCAGCGAGGCCGCCACGAGCTCCATATTCTGCGCCGCAAGCCCCGCATCATCAGCCCGCTCAGCCGCCACATACACTACCGCCGGCGCATTGCGGAAGAGAAAGTCCTGCGCCGAGTCCTTCTGTACCGCACGCAAGAACAGCTTATACAACTTCACCCATCGCGGCTTCTCCGCCGCCGGCTGCGCCAGCAACTCATCAATGCCGTCCCACACCAGCCGCTTGAGCTCGGGAAGTTCTTCTTGCACCACCACAAACCGACACGCCTGCGCATTCTTCGCCGTGGCCGTATAGCGTCCCGCCTCAAGCATCATCCGCAACGCCTCGGCCTCCACCGCACACGCTCGATAATCACGTACACTGCGTCGCGATTTAATAGCCAGGAGAAGCGCCTGCGAATCAATGGATTCACTCGCCGGAACAGCAGCTTCCACATCCGCCATGTCGAAGTCCGGAATAGCCACCGCCTCAGCAGGACAGACCGCCACGCAATGCCCGCACAGAATACAGCGCCCCAGCACCCGCGCCGCCCCATCCTCCACCACTACATTAGACCCCACACAGTCCGCCACACACCGCCCACACCCAATGCAGCGCTCACCATCAATCTCAATCACCCAACAACCTCTTCTCTCCCAAGTAATAGTTCGCCCCGTCTCCCCCAACAAGAAAGCGCCGCCCTCCAGCGACGCCTTCAAGTACCTCTCCACAAGTCTTTTCGCTATCGCCGCACGGGATCCTTCCCCTGCGGGACTAGCTTCGCGTCGCGACTCCGCGCCTACGGCGCTCCGCTCAGGATGACACAGGGAGCCAGTAACTCTACCATTGCTGCTCCAATTGATGAGCAGCCTGTTCAATCTAACTGGTGCCAGCCCCCATTAAACAAAGAACAGGGCTGAGTGGGGAGGTCGAATGGGTCGACGAACTTTCGCGAAGTGTGTGAGGAGGCCCATCCGGCCCCCCCGCTCAGCCCGCCCCGCAGGTTAGACCAAACTTCGCAAAAAAGGTCAACCTATTCCGGCAAATTCGCAAGTCCCGCTCGTACGCTTTCCGCCGAAGCCTGAAGCGCGGCAAGCTCATCGGCATTTAAGTCGAACTCAACAATTTCTTCGACACCATTCTTGCCCAAACGAACCGGTACATTCATGTAGAGGTCGTCGATGCCATACTGTCCGTCGATGTGAGCGCATACGCTCATGACCTCGTCAGAGCCCGTGAGAATGGCTTCCACCATCTTCGCAATGGAAGCGCCGGGGGCATAGTAAGCGCTGCCGGTTTTGAGGAAGGCCACCACTTCGGCACCGCCCTTGACGCAACGCTGCACCACCTCGGCGACCGCGGCCTCGTCCATGAGTTCGGTGATAGGCGTGCCGTTCACCGTGGTGAAGCGCGGCCAGCACACCATGCCCTCGCCGTGCGCGCCCACAGCCCATGCCGTGACATCGGCCGGCTCGCAGCCCAGCTTCTCGCACACCGCAAAGGCCAGACGCGAGGAGTCTAGCACGCCACCCATGCCCATGAGACGGTTCGCCGGCAGGCCGGATTCGCGGAAGGCAAGCGTAGTCATGACGTCGAGCGGGTTCGTCACGCAGATGAACACGGCGTTCGGGGAGGCTTCCAGGGCCTGGCCGATGACCGACTTCATGATGCCCGCGTTCACGCCAAGCAGGTCTTCGCGGGTCATGCCAGGCTTGCGGGCGATGCCGGCCGTGATAACCACCACGTCGGAGTCGCGCGTGTCGGCGTAGTCGTTCGTGCCGGTCACCTTCACCGTGAACTTTTCCACACTGCGCATGTGCATCATGTCGAGCGCCTTGCCCTGCGGCAGGCCCTCGGCCACGTCGATGAGCACGACGTCGGCCATGTTCTTCGATGCAATGATGTGGGCTGCGGTCGCGCCAACGTTACCCGCTCCAACAATGGTTACTTTAGGCATGTTCTTCAGACTCCTCTTCCCCAGGTATCAGGTTGACCTACATTCTAACTATTTCTTACGAGCCGCGGACTTCGCAGCCGGTTTCTTCACGCTTTTAGCCTTTGCGGGTGCCTTTTTGGCCGGGGCCTTCTTGGCGCCGCTGCGTGCAGCGGGCTTTTTCGCCGTTGCGTTCTCCTGCCCTTCCTCCTGCTCCTTGCCGGGGCAGGTGAAGTTGGGGCACAGTTTCCACGGGCCGCGCGCGGTGGTAACCACCACCATCGGCGCGCCGCAGTGCTCGCACACTTCGCCCGTAGCTTCCAGCTTGCCGTACTGGGGCAGCGGATAGCCCGTGTTGCACTCGTCGTAGTTTTCGCAGCGGATGAAGCGCTTCAACGTGCGCGGGTTTTTCTGCGCCACGAGGTTCGCCGTTTTGCCAGCGGCCTTGCACGTGGGGCACTCGCCCACTATCACGTCGGGTTCCTGATTGGTGGAGCAATTCGGGTCGATGCAGATAGTGCGCGGTTTTGCGCGGAACGCCGTCACTTTCACCTGGGGCATGCCGCAGGTGGGACACACCTCGGGCACCGCTTCCACCTTGCCCTTGGGCAGCGGGAACGTCACGTCGCAGTCGGGCCAGCCGGCGCAGCCGATGAACATGCCGCGTGTCTTTTGGCTGGCGCGCAGCTGCAAGTCCTTGCCGCACTTGGGGCACGGACCTACGTACGCGTCGGCGGCCACCGCGTCGGCGAGCGCATCCTTCACTTCCTCGGAGTGCGGAATCAGGCTGGCCAGCTGCTCGGCCAGCAGGTTGCGCGAGGTGGACACCACGTCAGACTTGGTGGTGCGGCCCTCAGCGATGTTGTCCATTTCCTCTTCCAGCTCGGCCGTCATCTCGGGGTGTGTGATGTGCGGCGCGAATTTGTCCAGCGCGTCGCACACCGCCATGCCCAGCTGACTGGGCTCGATGGGGTCGTTTTGCACGTACTTCACCGCGTAGAGGCGCTCGATGATGGAGTGGCGCGTGGACTTCGTGCCCAGGCCCAGCTTCTCCATCTCTTGAATGAGTTTGCCCTGACTGTAGCGCGCGGGCGGCTCGGTTTGCTTCTTGGTGCAGGTAGCGCCGTTGAAAGCAATGTCCTCGCCTTCCGTGAGCGCCGGCATTTGCTCGTCCTTCTTGAGGCCGTAGGGGTAGATGGCGCGGAAACCGGGCTTCACCAGCACGTCGCCGCGTCCCACAAAGGGCTCGCCGGACACATCGAGTGTCACCTTCGTGCCTTCGATGATGGCTGCCTCGGAAAGCGTGGCCAAGAAGCGGCGCGCGATGAGGTTGTATAGCTTGTAGTCGGCCGGCGCCAAGTCATCCGGCGTGGCCTTGGCCGTGGGATAGATAGGCGGGTGGTCGGTCGTTTCCTTCTTGCCGCGCGTGGCGATGAGCGTGCCCTTTGCCAAAAGCTCCTTGCAGTACGGCGCGTAGGCCGGGTTGCCCGCGATGGTTTTCACCGTTTCGGCGAGGTCGAGCGAGGCCGGATACACCGTGTTGTCCACGCGGGGGTAGGAAATGTAGCCATCCATGTAGAGGCTCTCGGCGATGCGCATCGTGCGCGCGGGCGAGATGCCCTCGGCCGAGGCGGCCGCCATGAGCGAGGTGGTGTTGAATGGCACCGGCGGAGCCACCGTGCGCTTCTTCTTCTCGATGGAAGCCACTTTCGCGCGCGTTGCGCCTTTGACGTGGGCCATCACGGCTTGCGCCTCGGCTTCACTCTTGAAACGAGCCGTGGCGTGCGGGGCATCAAAGGCGTCCGGGTCGGTGCCGAAAGCGCCGCGAATCACCCAGTAGTCTTCGGGGATGAACGCGAGGCGTTCGCGCTCACGCGCCACGATGAGTGCAAGGGTGGGTGTTTGCACGCGGCCGGACGAGCGCACATTGCCGTAGCCCGCGAACTTCACCAGCGTGAGATAGCGCGTGAGCACCGCACCCCAAATAAGGTCGATGTCCTGGCGCGACGCACCGGCGGAAGCCAGGTTCGTGTCAAGCTCCACCAGATTGTTGAACGCGTGGTTGATCTCCTCTTTCGTGAAGGCCGAGTAGCGCGCGCGCGACACGGGCGCAGTCGGGTTCACCTCTTGGATGCAGGAAAGCGCGTCACTGCCGATAAGTTCGCCTTCGCGGTCGAAGTCGGTTGCGATGATGACCGAGTCGGCCTTCTTCGCAAGGTTTTTCAGGGAGCGGATGATTTCCTTTTCCTTCGGCAGCTTCTCGATGGGGGCGTACACGAGGTACGGCAGCGCATCCATCTTCCACGCCTTCAGTTCCACGCCGTCTTCGGTGAAGGGCTTCTTCTTTTTGAACGGAGGGCGTGGCAGCGTGTCGGGCAGGGTGGCAGGCAGCATTTCGCCCTCGTCGGTCACGCCTTGCCAGCCGCCGCGCTTTTTGTACACCATTGTGGGGGTGAAGTCGGGTTCGAGGATGTGGCCACGCAGGCCGATGGTCACCCACTCTTCGCCGTTCACGTCGAAGCGGTAGACGGGCGTTGAGTACACCTTGTCCGCTTTGGGTTGCTTCACGCCGAGCAAGTCGGCAATTTTTTGAGCCGCGTCGTTCTTCTCGGTTACCACCAGCTTCACGCGGTTCCTCCTTGATCTTTCGGGCCGCCTCCCGCGGCCTGGCTTTGTTCACACGGTAACCCCTACTTGTTTATTAACGTGTGCGGGGATGACGAACTCGCTTTGCCCGCGCCGCCACGTTCGCCGACGTGAGCGCGCCCGAGCGCGCCTTACTCACTGCGCCGTCCGGGCACAGCAGACGTTAGCATACACGATTTCCTACGAAACCGCCGAAGAAATCACACGGGGTTGAAGGAGCGTCGAAAATGCGCGGGCGGCGCTACACGAACGAAATGCGGAGCTTCTTCCCCATGCCGTCGGCGAGTTGCTTGAGGGTTTTAAGCGTCGGGTTCGCGTTGCCCGATTCAATGCGCGCGAACGCACTTTGTCGCATGCCGCAGCGCTCGGCCAGTTCACGCTGCGTGAGGTTTTCCTCCGCGCGCGCCGTGATGAGCGCATCAATAATGTCATACTCCGGCTGCAGACGCTCGTATTCGGCCGCGTACTCCGGGTTTTTCATTTGCTTGGCATGATAACGATCAAGATCATCCATTTCCAAACCTCTCCTCCCAATCGGCCTTGTATTTCAAGGCGCGCGCTAACTCAACCTTTGGCGTTTTCCGGCTCTTCTTCACAAACCCGTTTGTCACAACAATGCGACGGCCGGAGAAAAAGAAGTAGAAGACTCTCACCAGGTCCGATCCTTGACGCACTCTTAACTCGAACAGGCCTTTTCCCATCGCTTTCGCATGCGGCTCACGCAACACCAGCGCTCCTTCGCGCAACGCTTGAAGATCGACCACTGTTTTTGCTCGCAGTTTTGGCTCAAGCTCATCGAGAAAACCATCCATGGGCCTTGTCCCGTCTTTCCGGGCATAGAAAACTAGCGTGAACTCATCCATGCTTCCCCGCTTTCGCTGGGGCCTGCTTAGTCTATAACATATATGTTATAGATGCAAGCGAGCACCCCGTGAATTTGCCGTCTCCGCGCTCCTGTTTCCGCCCCACTTTAGCGCCGCAACCTTACCGTTGGACCGTTTTTGAGCCGTCGGGGAGTCGTCTCGATCTGACGGATATACGGCGGGGCAACCGTCCGCCTGTCGGCGAAAAGCCGGCGGGTTTCAAGCGCGCAGCCAACCATTTCCCAGCGCCGCAGGTTACGCGACTTCCGTAAATGCGATGGGGATTTCGTCTGGGCGTGTTGAAGATGCTGCGGGCGTTTCGTGAACGAGCGGTTTCTCGGGTAGGCTAGTTGCGGGGAAGCCGCCGAACCACCCCAGTAACCGCGCCCGCATTCGCCTACGAACGCACAAGCGGCGGCTCGCCCACTCGGGGATACCGAACCTGAAAGGAGAGGCACCCATGAAGAAGCTTCTTGGAGCACTGGTCGCGCTCGTTGTCTTAGTTGTCGCCGTTGGCGTTGGCGTTGTTGCCCTCGCGAACGCACAACTCGGGCCCGCAAGTGAGGTCGCTCAAAACGTACAGGCTGCCGCCACGAACACGGTCATGGATGTGGCCGATGTAAAAGGCAAGGTCAAAGACGTGGTCGAGCAGAACAAGGACAACCTGGCCGCCGCCGCAGGCATGACGGCCGAAGAGGTGGACGCCGCCATAGCCGACCTTGGCATTGATGAGTGGCAGGCCACCCCACTTCCCGCCGATGCGGTGCAAACCGACAGCTATGAGGGCAACTCCCTCGGCGTTCCGGGTACGCTCACGCTCTACGAGGATCCGGGCTATATCACCTTGGATGCCTACGGCCAAACGCTCACGCTCACCGTACCCGAAAGCGCGCAGGCCCGCCTGGCCGAGCTCGCAAGCATGCTCTAACGCTGCGCCTCTCCTTCCGCACCACGTATCCGCATGTCGCTTACGCCGTGCGCGCCTCCTTCAAACGACGCTGGTAGGCGCGCACGATCTGCGACAACGTGAAGCACACCACAAAATACACCGCAGCCATAATGCCGAAGATGGCGAAAATCTGCGCGGTGGAGTTGTAGCTGTTCATGAGAATCATACCGCGTCCCATGAGTTCTTGTAGCGCCATGGCGCCCCACAGGTAGCTCGTGTCTTTGATAGTGGTGACGAATTGGCTCAGCAGCGCGGGCACCATGTTGCGCAACGCCTGCGGCAAAATGATAAGCAGGTAGGTTTGCACGGTGGAAAAGCCCTGCGAGCGCGCCGCCTCGTACTGCCCGTGAGGCACACTTGCCAGGCCGCCGCGCACAATTTCGGCCACGCTCGCACTGGTAAACAGCGTAAACGCCAGCACGGCCGCACCGATGGGCGGCAGCTGCGCCACGAAAAACGTGAACATGATCCACAGCAGAAGCGGCGTGTTCTTGAATATCTCAATGTAGACGGTGGCAATGCCGCGCAGCACGCGGACGTTCGACGTGCGCATGACGGAAATGATGGTGCCCAGCACCACCGAGCAGAGGATGGCGAGCGCTGAGATAAGCAACGTCATGCCAAGGCCTTGCAGCAAAAACCGCACGTTCACCCACGTGAACAGGGCTGCTATCTCGCTCATCGCTCCCCCTTTCGGTTGCCGTCTTCGCGCGCGGCGGCATCTTCGCTTTCCGCATCGAAATCGGCTTCGTCGTGCGGCGCGCGTTCGTGGGCGATGCGCTCGGCAGGAGCGTCTAACTCGCCCGGCACGTAGTCGTTGTCAAGGAATGCCTCGGCACCCAGCAGGGCTTCCGCCTGCTCATTGCGGCGCTCGGCGCGGCGACGCGCTTCCTTGGTGATGCGGTCGCTCGTTGCCGTCTCGGCGCGCGAGGTCAGCACCTCGTCAGCCTCGGGCGAGCGATGCGATGCCAAGTCGCGCACGCCCTCCGCCAGCGCATCAGGCGTCGCCGGTGCGGCAGCACCGGCAGCCACCGGCCCGTGCGCACCGCTTTCCACACCCTTACGGGCGGCAGCGCGGCGCTCAAGGCGGCGGTGTATCTTTATACGACCGGACTTCGTGTGCATAATGCGGGTGGCACATTCCTCATCATCGCCACATTCCTCGGCAATTTCCTGGGCTATCTCGCGGCCTATCTCATCGGCGATCTCCGCGGCCACGCGCCCGGTAAAGGCCTGTTCAAGCGGCCCGCGCGTGACGTCAGCATCCGGCTCTTCGCCCAGCACATGCAGCGGGTGGCGCGGCGAAGGTGCCTCGCGGGCAGGCGCAATCTCCACCGTTTCCAACATGGTGCCCACACCCCCGGCCAGCGTGTCGGCCGCCGCGCGCCCGGTGATGTCGTGCGTGCCCGGCGTTACTTCCATAGCATCCACGGCCAGTTCTTCGGTAGCGTCGCCCGTGGCCAGGTGGCGGTGCGAGCGCGTGCGTTGCTCCAGGTACAGCGCAAGACGCGACAGCGGGAAGCAAATAATAAAGTACAGCACGGCCGCCATGACATACACCGGCCCGTAATAACTGGTCGACCCCGCAAACGAATTCGAGAAGTACATAAGCTCGCCGCCCGCGATTAGCGCGAGCACCGAGGTGTTCTTCACGAGGTTTGCCGCTTGCACGGCCAAAGGCGGCATGATAATACGAATGGCCTGGGGCAATATGATGAGAAACATCGACTGCCAGTAGCCGAAGCCCTGGCTTTTCGCCGCCTCAAATTGCCCGCGGTGAATGGATCCAATGCCTGAGCGTACCACTTCGGAAATATAGCCGCCGTGATAGATACCAATGGCCAGCACGCCAATCCAAAACGCCGCCAGAGAGAACCCTAGCAGCGGGAAGATGGCATAGAACACAAACACTTGCAGAAGCAGCGGCACGTTCTGCACCACTTCCACGTACATGCGGGTGATGCCGCGCAAGACGGCGATGCGCGACACCGACAGCACACCGAAGAGCGCACCCAACAGCAGTGCGATCACCAGCGCCAACACCGAAATGCCCACCGTGGTACCGAACGCAGCCAGCACATCGGGCCAGCGCTGGAACAGCGCCTCCCACTTATAGGGCGCGAATATCTCAAGCATGGGCCGCGCCTCCCTCCGCCGCGCCGGAGTTATCCGACGACCCGGAGTCACCCGCCGGTGCGTCGTCCACGAGTCCCCAGCGTTCCTCAAGGGCGCGCAGCGTGCCGTCTTCCTGCATGGCGCCGATGGCTGCGTCAATCTGGTTTGCCAGCTCCACGTTCGACTTCTTCGTAGCCACGCCATATTCCTGGGGCGCGAACTGCGTATTCAGCAGCATGGTGGAATCATCCACGTAGCCGTTCAGAATAGACCGGTCCACCGAAAACGCGTCAACGCGACCGGTGACCAGCGCAATCTTAATCTCAGGGTATGTGGAGTATTCGGCGAAGTTCATGTGGATGCCCAGCTCGTCACCCGCCGCTGTCAGCTTCTCGCGCGTGGTGGCCGAAAGCGCCACGCCCACGGTTTTACCGTCGAGGGCGCGCAAGTCGGTGATGCCGGAGGACTTCTTCACCAGCACGCCAATGTGGTCGGTGTAGTACGGCCGCGAGAAGTTGTAGCTTTTCTTGCGCGCCTCGGTGATGGTGAAGGTGGCCAGCGTCGCATCGAGCGTGCCGTTGTCGAGCATCGCGCCGCGCGTAGTCACATTCACACCCGTGACCTGCAGCGCGTCGGGGCTACCCTTGATGCGTTTCGCCAGCTCACGCGCGATATCCACCTCCATGCCCTCAACGTTTCCCGTCTCGGGGTTTTGAAAGCCAAACGCTGGCACATCAATTTTCGTACCCACGCGCAGCACGTTGGGATCGGGCGCACAACCTGCAAGTCCGCTACCAAGCGCAAGACTTGCCAGGGCAACGGCTGAGGTTTGAATGAACATTCTCCTGGTCAGCATAGACACACCTCACAGGATCTTCGAGAGGAAGCTCTTGACGCGGGCGTTCTCGGTTTCATCGAACAGGTAGTGGGGCGTGCCCTGGTCAACGACGAGGCCGTTTTCCATGAACACCACCTTGTCGGCCGCCTCGCGCGCAAGGCCCATCTCGTGGGTAACCATGACGATGGTCATGTTCGTTTCCGCGAGCGACTTGATAACGTCGAGCACCTCCTGCACCATCTCGGGGTCAAGCGCACTCGTGGGTTCGTCCAGCAGCATGATCTTCGGATGCATGTTGAGGGCGCGCGCGATGGCCACGCGCTGCTGCTGGCCGCCGGAGAGTTGGTCGGGGTACTTGTTCACCTTGTCGGAGAGGCCCACGCGCTCAAGGTAGGCGCGTCCATCACGTTCGGCCTGTTCGCGCGGCACTTTCAGCACCTTGATGGGTGCCAGCGTGACGTTTTCCAGCACCGTTTTGTGCGGGTAAAGGTTGTAGCTCTGAAACACCATGGCCACGTCGCGGGCTACCGCACGCGCGTTCACCTTGCGGTCGGCCAGGTTCATGCCGTCCACAATGATGGTGCCCGCGTCCGGCGTTTCCAGCCCGTTGATGCAGCGGATGAGTACGCTCTTGCCCGAGCCCGACGGCCCTATGATGACAACCTTTTCCGCCTCGGCCACCTCAAGCGAGACGCCACGCAGCGCCTCCACCGTGCCGAAATTCTTGCGAATGTTTTGAACCGAAATTGCGCTTGCCACGACGACGCCTCCCGTTTGCTAGAAGCCGCGATCGGTGGGCGACGCGGTCTTTGATCACAGAGCGAAATGCGTCGATCAGTCTAGCATGCGCGCCATCGACCCAGATGGCAGGGAGGTTACGGTAGCCTGACAGGAGCGGTTTTGGCACGAAAAGGGGCCCTATACCAGGCCCCTTCGCACCGTTTGATCTTCCTTGATGTTTTAGTTAGCGTCTAAACATCAACCGCTCGCTGTCAAACATGCGCTGCAGCACCAGCACGCCCACGCCGGTGACCACCAGGTTCGTGACAATGCATATCACCACATTCAGCGGCTGGAAATTAAACGAGAGAATGCCGTTTAGGCACTGCACACTGTTGTAGAGGGGGATGAAGTAGTACCAGGAATCAGTTTGCGTGCCGCCGAACATGCCGAGCACTGCCACCAGCATGACTAAAATCATGACGGGCGTGAGGTACATACTGGCCTCTTTCATCGACGAAGCAAGCGTGGACACGATAGTGATCAGCATGACCACCACCAGCGTGGTTGACACAATAACAAGCGCCACTTCAACGTATTCCACCAGGCCATACACGTTCAAGTCAACCATCGCACTGCCAAACATGCTGGGCAGCGAGGCGAAGATGCCAATCATACTTGAGGCGGCAACCAACAGGCCAATGAGCGTGATGGCCAGCAGTTTGCCAAGCGCAATGTCGCGCCGGCGAATGGGTGTGGCCAGAAGCGTGGCCATGGTGCCGCGTTCCTTCTCGCCAGCCACCGATTCGGCCGCGATGGACATAACGCTCGTGAATAACAGGATGATCAGCATAAACGGCACGATAGTTACCACGATAGTGCTGGCGAGGTCACGCTCTTCGGCAAGCTCGTAAGTGCCTCCACCCGCATTGATGTCGAAGCGGTTCGACAGCGACGACTCGTAGGAATCGAGCAGCGCCGTGAACAGCGTGGCAGCGTGGGAGGAATCGGCATCGGTGGAGTTCGCGTACAGTTCCACCTGTGGAGCCGGCATGCCCGAGGCGGGGTCATACGCAGCCACCGCTTCGTCAAAGTCTGTGGGGAACACGGCGAATGCCCGCACCTCGCCGGCCTCAATGCGCTCGCGCATCTGGGCGGCATCGGGCAGCGCCGCCTCGGGCACTATATCAATGCCAGCGGTCTCCGCCGCCCCAGCGATGCTCGCTGGCTCGTTCACCACGGCCACCGTGGGGCGCGCCGTTTCGTCGGGCGCGAACATGGTACTCATCGCGTCGCCCATGAACGTCCACATAACAAAAATCAGCAGGCCCGGCAACACGATGGACACCACCGCCGACACGCGGTTGGCGAAAAACCGCGCCAGTTCCTTCTTTGCAATGGTGAGTGTGCTGCCCCTCATGATGCCTCCCCCACACGCGCCGCATACAGGTCGAAAAACACGTCTTCCAGCGAGCGCCCGCCCGTGAGTTCAGGAAGCGTTCCCTCGGCCACCAAATGGCCGTCGATGACGATACCCGCGCGGTCACACACCTTCTCCACCAGGCTAAAGATGTGGGTGGACAGCAGCACCGTCTTCCCCTCAGCCGCCAGCTCCAGCAGAAAGTCCGTGACCGTTTTCGCCGTGAGCACGTCAAGGCCGTTGGTGGGTTCGTCGAAGATGATGACGTCCGGATCATGAGCCACCGACACCGCAAGCGACGTTTTCTGCTTCATGCCGGTGGAGAGGTCGGCCACCTTCGTCTGAGCGAAGCGGTCGATACCGAAGCGCTCGAACAGCGCCTGCTTGCGCGCGTCGCGCACGGCGTGATCGACGTGGTGCAGTTCGCTGAAGAAGTTGAACAGGTAGTCGGGTGAGAACACCTCTTCTAGCTTAAGTTCGCTCGTGAGAAAGCCAATGAGGCCGCGCACCTTAAGCGGGTCATCTACGACGGAGACACCTTCGATGAAGGCATCGCCTTCATCGGGCTTCACGAGCGCAGCCAGCATGCGCAGCGTCGTGGTTTTGCCGGCGCCGTTCGGGCCCAAGAGCCCGTAGATTTCGCCGCGGCGCACGTCAAACGACAGGCCGTCCACGGCCGTTTTGGTACGTGCGCCCGTGCGATCCAGCTTGCGCTGCTTCGCGGACAGTTTGAACGTTTTCTTCAGGTTTTTTGCGCTGATGGCGTAGTCCATCGGCCTTCCCCCTCCGGGGTCGATTCGGTCACAACACAAAACAGGATAGCAGCCAGGGGGGGGGCAAGAGGTTTTTGCCCGAAGGCCCCTGCGAGCTGAAGATTCCCCCTATGCCGCGGCGCTTGCGCGCTCTTCGGTTTCGGTGCCGTTCGCGAGGCTAGCAGCCTTCGCGGCCTCAGCCTCTTCGCGTTCAAGCACCTTCTGCATGGCGGCAATCGCACACTCAATCTGGCCGTCGTCGGGCTCGTTCGTGGTCAGGTATTGCATCTGCATGCCCGGCCAGAGGATAACCTTCACCAGCGGGTTATCCGGATGACTGCCCGCCCATTTCACCGTAATTTCGTAGGAGATACCCGCAATGACAGGCATCAGCAGAATGCGCACCGCAATAACCAGCGCCAACTTCGGCGCCCCATCAGACACACCCCACGCTTCAATGAGCGAGTTCAAAGGCGTCACCGTGTACACAATGATGGCAATGATCATCACCATAATGAGGAACGCCGTGCCGCACCGCACATGCAGGCGCGGGAAACTGCGCGCGTTTTCCGGCGTAAGCGGCAGCCCGTGCTCGTAGCAATGGATGGTTTTGTGCTCCGCGCCGTGGTACCCAAACATGCGCTTGATCTCGGCCATCCGCCCAATCAGCCACAGATAGAACACAAACACCGCCACACGCAAAAGGCCATCCACGACGTTCCACAACAGCGTGTTGCCATCGTACTCGCCCACAATAAGGTTCGTAACGAACGCCGGCGCCACAATAAAGAGCACCACACCCAACACGAGCCCAAACACCATAGAAACCGCCATAGCCCCCTTGCCGAATTCGGCCTCTTCATCAAGGAAGGATTTCTTTTTCCCGCCGTCATCCTGAGCGTCAGCCCCCGCCTGCGAAACGCCCGCAGATTCAGCCTCCGAAACAACCTCAAGCGACGTCTGTGCCCCCAAAGCATCTATCATCGTCTCAGGCCGCCCAAAGTCATCCTTCCAGGAAAATCCCCCCTCTTCCCCAGCGAGTGAGCCGCCTGTCTCCTGCTCCTGGCTCAAAGTTTCCCCAGCAGCACAGGCGTCTTCTCTACCCGACGAACCCGCGGAGGCCGAGGAGTGTGTGGAGACCCTCGCGCCACCATTTTCTTTTTCTTCAAAAGAAGCGAGCGAAGCGCACGAGCCCGTCTGCTCCGCAGACGGGCGAGCAGCGGAGCGCGGCGTCTCCGAAGGCTCCTCGGCCTCCGCGGGCTCCGCAGGATCGGAATCCAAAAACGCATGCTCCGCCGCAATCTCCAAAGCCTTAAAGCCCAAGACAAGCGACTCAACGAGCGCACGACAGCCCCGTACCAGCGGCCAATGCATCCACCCACGCCCACTGCGCCCCGAGGCCAAATCATGTTCCTCCAGGTAGATCCCCCCAGAGGGCTCGCGCACCGCCACCGACCAGTTGTACTTGCCGCGCATCATGATGCCCTCAAGCAGGGCCTGTCCGCCCACATGCGTCTTGCGCGCCCCGTCCTCCGAGAACGCGCGCGACAAATCGCTCTTCTTCGCGCCGCCCGCAGCCGACGTCTCAGACACTACCGCTTCCTGCTCGCTCATGCCTGCTCCCTCTCGACGCGCGGATAGGGGTTACCGCAGGTCATCTTCCCTTCCGGACACGCACCGCGCACGCACGGAGCACCCGCGTCGGCAAAGATAAACGGTGCCGTGGGTCGCGCCAGCTCCAGCATGCGGTGCGCCATGTCGCGGATTTCCCACTGCGCGCGGTTGCAGCAGCGCAGGCTGAAGAAGTGCAGCAGTTCGCGCACGTTCATGGTGATAACGATTTTCGTCTCCGCCGCGTTCGGCAGCAAATAGCGCGCGTCTTCCGCCGGCACGCCCGCGTCCAAAAGTGCCCGATAGGCCTCCTGTGCCTTCGCGATAGCCTCGTCGAAGAGCTCGCTCGTTGCCGGGTCGGCCGCCACGCTTTCCGGCTTCACCACCGGCAGTTCGCCCGAAAACTTCACGTAGCGCTGGCTTTGCTGATTGAAGCTGGCAATGCGGTGGCGCACCAGCTGGTGCGTGAGCGCGCGCGACACGCCGTCGACGGCAAACGTGTAGCTGGCGTGCTCCAGCGTGGAAAAGTGTCCGCTGCCCATGATGGTGGACAGCACGCTTTTCACGCGTTCTTCAGGCATGGTTTCCATCAGTTCGGCCGCCCCGACGGGCGCGTAGCACAGGCGCGCGGCCGTGGCGATGGCGCGCTCCGGGTCGGGGGTGTGATACAGCAATTCGACGTGCATGGGACGTTTTCTCCTCATTCCGGAATAAATTGGACGTTGTGCTCTCAGGGAAGCCTTCTCTTTCGCTACTATAGTACCCGATGCCGCACACCCTCGAAGCGAAAGGCACCGCCATGCCCGAAAACCACATGCCCGCTGCGCCGAGCGGCGCGGATCGGCCCGCCACGAACACGTTTGTACCGCTTCTGACCACGCGGGATTGGAATGCGGAGTGGAAGGAATTGCAGAAGGTGCGGCGGCGCGCGGACGACTCTTCGTATTGGGACAAGCGCGCGGAAACGTTCACCTCGAAGGACGCGCCGACGCCCTACGTGGAGCGATTCTTGGCGCTGGCAGGCGTGCGACCAGGCGAAACAGTGCTCGACATGGGGTGTGGCACGGGTGCGCTGTCGCTGCCGCTCGGGCGCGCGGGACACGAGGTGATAGCAGCCGATTTTTCGCGCGGCATGCTTGATCGCATGGAGGAAGCGCTCGCGCGCAACGGCGTGACCAGCGTGCGCCCCGTGCTTATGAGCTGGGAGGATGACTGGGCCGCTCACGGCATAAGCCCGGAGTCGGTGGATGTTGCGCTGGCGTCGCGCTCCATTGCCACGGCGGATTTGAAGGACTCGCTCATGCGCCTGACCGACACGGCGCGGCGGCGCGTGGGTATCACGCTGACCACGGGTTCTTCGCCGCGCACCGACGCGCGCCTGATGCAGGCCATCGGGCTGCAAGAGCTGCTGGGACGCGACTACCTCTACGCGTTCAACATCCTGGCCGACGCGGGCCTCATGCCCGAGTTAGCCTATATCGAAAGCACGCGCGAGGTCACGTTTGACTCGTTCGACGAGGCATACGCCGAGTTGACGCACATGGTGGAAAGCGCCGCCGGGGGCGTCGTGTCGTCTGCCGAGTTGACGCGTGCGCTGGAACGCCTGCGCACGTGGACGAAGGAAACCCTCGAGCCAAACCCCCACGCCGGCGAACCCGACGCCGACGGAGAGCCCACCAAACCCCTCCGCCTCCACGGCGGCCGCACCATAACCTGGGCCTTCATAGCCTGGAACAAGTAACCTGCGCGAACGCCTGCTTTGCAGCGGCAATGGCCAGAAGTACACGGTTTTCGCGGTTGAGCGCCGACGCTTCGGGGTCATAGTCAACCACGGTTATCGGCATGGTGGGATAACGTTCGGCCATGCCATGCAGCGCGCCGCGGGCGTGAACGTGACCCTTGAGGCAACCGAACGCTTGCAGATAGATCACCTGGTTCACGCCAAGTTCTGCGAACCGGTCGAGTTCGGACAGATAACGCACCTCATCGGTAAACAACCCCTCGGGGCGCGGCAGAACAACCTCGCACCCCTCGCACTCAATCAGGTTAATCACGCCATCATTCATGAACGCATCGAACACCAGCAACGCGTTGCCAATAATCCCAATGCAAGGCCGCTCCTGCTTGCCGGAAACCTGACAGCCCCAAGCCTGGTTAACACCAACCAAGGAGTGCGTCCACCGAACATCGACGGGACGCCCAGCAGCACGACTCACCAGGTCGGGCAAGGTATCAAGAAGGCAGTGACGGCACACCTCCGGCACCTTGATGCCATTCACGTCGGGGTTGTCCTCCGCCATGCGCGCCGTGCGACCCGCCAACGCCTTCACCACAAAGCACACATCCCCCGGCACCGTCCGTAGTGCCCGTTCAAGATCAGCCGGTTCAAGTGGGCCGCACAGCGGCGTAAAGGAAACACTACCACGCATTTCTTCCTCTGAAGCCGCAGCCCCCGTTACCGGCGAAGGCGGTTGCGTAAACGCTTCCTCACTACCTTCCACCTCAAGCGCTTCAGCCAAAGTGCGCAAGCGAATGCGAATATGTGCCGTGTCCGCAATGCCATCAATCTTAAGCGCCGTGAACGGGTGGCCTGCCGCCTCAAGCAGCGGGCGCACGAAGGCAAGGCTGGCCGCATCGTAGCCGCATCCGAATGATTGCAGGCAGACCAGTTCAAGATGGGGTTCCTTTGCTACCACCCGCGCAAGGCGCGCAAGATGGGCATCCCGCCCCCACGACCCTCGCGCGCATGCTTCGCGTTCTCCTTCATCCAACCCCACACCAAGAGGCGAAAGTACGGCAAAGCCCACATCGGTGAGCACGTCATCGATGCCATGCAGAACCGCCGGGTCGTGGTGATAGGGGCGCCCTCCCACCACCACACCACGGCCTCCCGCCGCGCGAGCCCACGCGAGTGCGCGCTCGTTTGCCTTACGAACCGCCTGTTCGAAAGCCTCTTGTGCAGCATGACCTGCGCCAAGAGCCGCCGTGAACTCAAGTTCCGTCACGGGCGGACAGCCCACCGCCTGAGCAGCCTCATTAAGACAGGCACGCAAGGCGAGTCGGTCCTGCTCATCCTCAACCAGCGAGGCACTCTTCGCACTACGGAGCTGGGGAGCCACAAACAGCACGTCCCCGTCGCGCACAACC
Organism: Gordonibacter faecis; assembly: GCF_030077735.1. Taxonomy (NCBI): domain Bacteria; kingdom Bacillati; phylum Actinomycetota; class Coriobacteriia; order Eggerthellales; family Eggerthellaceae; genus Gordonibacter; species Gordonibacter faecis. Next base: position 89,378 of record NZ_JASJEU010000018.1, read on the forward strand.
GGAGCACAATCAGCCACCGCGTCGGCGTATTCACACCAGACAGGACAGCGATGCCCCCGCACGTAGCGCGGCATGAACACAATGTCCGACTTCGCATTTCTGACCAGGTCATACAGTCGTGTATGCGCGAGCCGTGCCGGATAGCACACACTTTCCGAAGGGACGGTTGCCGCGCCTTCGCGCGCCGCGCCGCTCTCTTCGGCTCTCTCGTCGTTGGGCACCACAATCGAGAAGCCCAGGCTTCCAAAAAACGCATGCCAGAACGGCACTTGGGTGTACAGGTTCAACGTATTCATAAGGCCAACGCGCACGTGCGCACGAGGCCCCAACCCAGCACTATCAGAAAACCGCGCGAGCAACTTTTGAGTGAGCGCAATAACATTCGGTGGACGGCGAAGAGCCTGCGGGGTAATGCTGGCCGCTCCCACCACTTCCCAAGCGCGGTTACATCGGTTGCCGCTAACGAACAGCCTTCCTCCGCCAAAGTCAACCAACGACAGCGAGCAGTTGTTGCCGCATCCCGCACAACGCGCGGTACTGCGCTGCGGCACAAGACCAGCGAGTTCTTCTCTCCCTATCAGGCCGCTGCGCACGCAGTCCTCCCCCTGCTGATGCGCCGCCGCTTGTGCCCGGGCGCGCGCGGTGAGCGCCGCTCCGATAGCTCCCATGAGATGCGCCGTGTCGGGACGCGTGGCTTTCACCCCACTCACCAGCTCAAACGCGCGCAGCACGGCATCCGACTTGAAGGCCCCACCCTGTACCACCACATGGTCACCAAGCGTCGCCACGCGATCGGCACCGATAATCCGAAAGAGCGCATTGCGAACAACCGAGTACGCAATACCCGCAGCGATGTCGGGAACCGACACCCCCATCTTCTGCGCATGGCGCACCCGGGATGTCATAAACACGGTACATTTCGTTCCGAGATCAACCGGCTCCTGCGCCGTTAGTGCCTCATCGGAGAAACGCTCCGAAGTTGAGCGCAGTGAGGCCGCCGTACCCGCAATGAACGAACCACAGCCGCTTGAGCAGGCCTCGTTGAGTACCGCATTCGTCACGCGCCCCTCGTGCACCCACAGAGCCTTCATGTCCTGGCCGCCGATGTCAAGCAGAAACGTGAGATCGGGGGCAAATAGCTGCGCCGCCCGCACGTGCGCGAGCGTTTCTACCACTCCCGAGTCAATCCCGAGGCCCGCCCTGAGCACGTCCTCACCGTAACCGCAGGCCGTCGCATGAGCCACGTATACGTCGGGCTCTCCATTTGCCGCCCGCGGCACGGTGGCGTAAAACTGACCCAACAGAGCGATGGCCGTTTCAAGCACCTCGCCACCCGTGTCTCGGTAATCCGAATACGCGAGCCGCCCTTCCCCATCGAGCACGGCAAGTTTGATGGCGGTCGAACCGGCATCCACTCCCAGATAGAGCGGCCCCTTACAATCAAACAGACGCACGCGCGGCATCACGCACGACGAGTGACCATTCCTGAAGGAACCAAGATCCTCTTCAGACTCAAAGAGGGGAGGCAGTGTGGCAAGATCGTTCTCAAAGTCGGGCATATGGGCCAGCTGTTCCTCAAGAGCACAGAGCGAGATAAGGTGACCAGAACCCCGCTCCTTCGCCTTCTGCGCACCAAAAAACGCAGCGCCGCGCGCTGTAAACAGATGCGCATCAGGTGGCTTAATACCCTCTTTAGCGGTAAGCCCCAGCGCTGAACGGAACCGGCGCGCCAGTTCAGGAAGATACTCGAAGGGCCCACCCAAAAACACCACGGTGCCCTCAATCGAGCGGCCGCAGGCAAGGCCACCAAGCGTCTGGCGCACCACCGCCTCCAAAGCGCTTGCCGCAATGTCGGACTTAAGAGCGCCCTCGTTGAGGAGCGGCCGGATATCAGCCTGCGCAAACACGGCGCAGCGCGACGCAATGGGATAGAGGCGTTTCGCCCCCAGTGCAAGCTTACTCATGTCGTCTGGCTTCGCACCTATCAGATAGGCTACCGTGTCGATGAACCCACCCGTCCCGCCAGCACAAGTGGCGTTCATGCGCTGTTCAAGTCCTCCGGTGAGATACACCACTTTGGCATCTTCGCCGCCAAGCTCAATGAGGGCATCCGCTTGGGGATACGCTCGTTGAACCGCCTCCGTTGTTGCGACAACCTCCTGCACAAACGGAAGTCCTACTGCCTCGGAAATGCCGATGCCCGCCGACCCTGTTACCCCAACGGTGCCCACGATGTCGCCGTAGCGCCAGGTCAGTTCATGCAGCGCTTGGGCAAGCGTCGACTTGATGTCCGACCGATGCCTCCGATACACCGCGTGAACGGTGGTACCGCACTCATCTAAAACGACCACCTTGATGGTCTTTGAACCTGCGTCTATGCCAATGTGGTAGCCCACGAGCTATTCCCTCTACTTTGCCACGCAGCTAGACGGCCACCGTCACCTGGAGCGCGTAGAAAACCAGGCGAGCGCAGAACACGCCAACAAATACGCAGATCACCGCTATGACGGAGTGGTACCCTGTCTCCTTTGTGCGCAGCGCCATCACCTCAAAGAGCAGTGCTGCAGCAAAGCAGAAGAACCCCACCACGCTCTGGGAAGACGACACCCCCACCAGATCGGCGCCCACCCCGCCGGCGCCACTTACCGAGGCAGCCACCATCAACTGCGCAGCCAGCCCACCCATTCCCAGCACAGCCCCGCAGGCCGCACTTGCAACCAGCACCTTTTTCACCGATGATGCGCCAAGCGCGTCCGCTTTTTCGAATATCAACGTAGCTAACGCAGAACCACCCAGCAGGGCACACCCCAGCATCTGAATGGGAGTGGCAAGCGTGGTCCACGAAGGATCGGCGCTCAGCTCATGTGCGATACCAACTACCCACACGAACAGTACACCGAGCACACCCGCGCCATACAGCAGAAGCTTCTGCCCACTTTCGGCTACTCGACCCCCGTTCGCCACGACGCAGTGGGCGACAGCCAAAAGCACCAACAGTCCGCCCACGCCAACCACGACAAACGGTAGCACGCCGTCCACACCGCGCAGCAGCACCACCGCGCCCGTCTGGTCTTGGAAGGCGAACCACGCGGCTACACACCCAAGCACGAGGGCAAGACACGGCATGATAGTGAGCGTAGCGATATTCTGCAGCTGCCTGCGCTCAGGCCGATATACCCCTGCCAGCACAGCCAGCACCGCAAACGAGCCCGCTCCAATCAAGGAGAAGGTCGCACCCAGCGCCAACGGCACGTTGGCATACACCGATTCCACGCTTCCCCCTCCCCTTCGGCACTCACTCCAGCCTAGCGGTTGTCCGACTTATCCAATCCTGGCACGTACACCTTCCGCTCGGGAACGGTGAGTTCAGCACCGCACTTAGCGCACACTTTCGCCGAAGGTTTGTTGAGCGTGCCACACGCGCCACACAAGCCCCGCGGCTGCGTGACCAGGCGCGAACCCTGGGCACCCGCGCGTTTTTTGTTCTCGCCGTTGCATTTACCGCACAGCTCACACGCAAATCCACAGGCCACGTTCGATCCCTTCTTTCACCACGTCATACGCCACGTTTGAGAACCATCCTCCGAGGCCACGTCCGACCAAAGTGCCTCTGGTCAAACGTGGCCTCGGACTACTCCGTCACGCCCCAGAACCAACTACCGGCTTTTTATGTATCCGAAGACGGAGCATTGTTCGGCGTTCCCGGAGGCTTCGGCGCGCCGGGAGCGCCAGGGGCGCCGGGTGCCGCAGGCTTACCGGGACCGGCGGTCGCGCCGCATGACGGGCATGCGTCGGCGTTCGCGGGAACCTGAGCTCCGCATTTCGGACATTTGATAGGACCGCCGGTGGCAGCGGCTGCTGGTCTGAAACACATAGATAACTCCTTCGTTGTTACTTCATGAATACTGGCAGTGGCCAAGACAGCCCGCAGCGATCACGCAGTGCCTCCGCCCTTACTGAGTAGCGATCTTTGCCTGAAGTTCCTTCGCTGCCTCTTCTTCCATGGCCACAAGCTTCTTATTCTTGCGAACCATAAACATGCACACCGTGGAAGCAGCTACGAAGCAGGCGCAAATGCCAAATGCGCCGGTGAACCCCAGGGAGGTACCCGCAATGGCAGCCACCAGCGGAACACCAACCGCGTCGCAAATCGGCTTGCCGAGAAATACGATGCCGTAGATGGCACCGAAGTGCTTCGGGCCCAGATACATGGCTGTCGCTGACGAGAAACACACCGCCGAAGAACTGAGCGCCACGCCGAAAAGGATGGAACTCGCAAACAAGAGCACAATGTTGTCGCCGACGAAAATGATCAGGATAAGTCCAATGACGGCGAGCGAGTTAAGAATGCAGTAGGCAATACGCGGGCCGACAAAGTCGATGATGACACCAGAGGCAAGCTTGCCAAAAACACCGGCGAGCGAGATGGTGGTCATGAACGCACCAGCAATCGCAAGGTCAAAGCCGTTGCCCACGATATAGGTGGGGAAGTTCTGGAAGGGGCCCTGCTCGCCAATGCCAATGAGGGCAAAGGCAATAGCAATGAACCAGAACGTGCTGGTCTTCAGCGCTTCACCGCGCGTCAGGCCCACGAGTTTCGCAACGCCAGCCGTCTCGGCCTGCGCGGCGGCTTCTTCTTCAGACATGCCGTCAGGCAAAAGACCCACTTCCTGGGGCTGCCACTTCAGCAAAAACGCACCCACCAACAACACGACAAACGCGATGCCCGCAAGAACCATCGGGGCGGTTTGCCAGTTGCCCGATGCCACGGCGGCCGGCACCAGCTGACCTACAATGAGCGAACCGGGGAACATGGCCGACCACACAATTGCCACCGCAATGCCACGGCGCTTGTTAAACCAGTTGTTCGGTATGCCGGACAAAATAACCATGCCGCCGAGGGCAGAACCGATACCCATAACCACATAGGCGGCATATACTTGCCAGATCTCGGTCATGAAACCCAAGATCAGGAAGCCACCCGAGAACAGAACTGCTGAACAGAGCATGGATCCGCGCAGCTTGATCTTGTTGATAACGTCGCCCACGATAAGGCTTGCAAAGCCCGCGGACAAGGCATAGATAGAAAACCCGAGCGCAACTTCTGCCGGCTGTGCACCCAAAGCCTCCGTCATGGGCACCTTCAAAATACTGAAGCTGTACAGGCCGAAACCCTGCGTGACAATGGCCACCACAAAGGCAATGGCAACCTGTATCCAGCCCTGCGTGAAGAAGACACCGCTTTTCTTAGTTCCTGACATTGGTTTTCCTCCTCGTAAAGTGGACGGGCGAAACGCGGCCGAGGCCACACCCCTTTCTCGCCCCATCCGTTTCCCGCCGCCCGTCCGCACCAGGGACGGGCGGCGGCGTGTTACCCCTCGTGTGTCAGACGAGAGAAGCTATGCCGTGTACATGTTGCAGTGGCGGCCATCGGCTTCCTTGACCATCTCCGAAAGCGGCCCAATACGCAGCGCCTGACCCGGACAGCCGGTGACGCACAGCGGGTTTGGATCCTTCGCGTAGCACGCGGCGCACTTATCCAGCACCGGGGCCACCACGTGATACGTGCGCAGCTTTCCGTCCACGACAAACGGGGTGCGGCGAATGACGCGCATCCAGTCCTCATCGTAGGGATAGCGCCACGTTTCGCGGCATGCCGCTTCGCATCCGTAGCAACCGGTGCAATCATCGAGGTCGTGAAGAAGGGCTATACCTTCGCCGTTAACGCGCTTCTTCATTACAGATCACCCCTTCCAGGATAGACTTTGACAAGGGAGGAACGCATCGGCGTCGCTCCATATCCCGGCTCAGCAGGCGTGGAGGGAATGAGCACGTTGCCGTTTGCCTTGTCCCATCCGTAGCCAGGAAGACCCAGTTCCTTGCACTCATCGCGCCAGCCGGGACGCGGAACGCCAATGACACCTTCTTTGATCTCGCGCGTGACGTAGGCCTTCGAAATCATGTGTCCAACACGCGATTCAACGGTCATCCATTCGCCGTCGGTGATGCCATACTTGCGTGCATCGTTGGGGTGAATCATGACGAACGGGTCGGGATACATCTTGCGCTGAGCAGGGATGTTGGTCCACGCAGAGTGGAAGAACGAGTAAATACGGATGCCCGTCACCACGACAAGCGGGTATTCTTCCGCCAGTTCAGGCGTTGAAACCGGGGACTCAGAAGGCTCTTCAAAGTCAGGCAGCGGGTCGTAGCCGAAGGCGGCCAGCGACTCACACCAGAACTCGATGCGACCCGTCGGCGTGGGCAATCCAAGCGAGCCGTCGGGGCGCAGCATGCCCTTCTCGTACTTCTTCTCCACCACTTCGCCCTGCTTACCGCCGGGTTCGGTTGAACGGTACTTCTCAGACTGGAATTCATCCCACGTCATATCGAAGCCGTAGAACTCCTTCATGCGCCAGAGCACCATCTCCTGGACGTCGTTCCACCACCAGTTGTCGGGGTCGATACGCTTGCCCCACTCAAGGAAGAACCGCCAGTCACACCAGCACTCACCGGGCGCGTCCACGGCCTTGTCGAACGTGAACAGGAAGTTGCCGTCGAGCTCTTCGTCGTAGGAGTAGCGCTCCGACCAGTCAGCCGAGGGCAGCACCATGTCAGCGATCTTGGCGGTTGGTGACATGTAGAAGTCCTTGACGCACACAAAGTCGAGGTTAGGCGAGGTCATAGCCTGGTACGTGAGGTTCGTGTTCTCGTAGCACAAAAGTGGGTCGTTGGCGATAGCGATGTAGGCCTTCACCGGACGAGGCTCGCCCGTGATGATGGCGTTGAACACCGCGTGAGGGTCGTTGGAGCGGCCGAACGACTTGTAGAGCGGATGCTCTTCGCCGCCGAACGTGAAGAGCTCGGGGCGCCCGGGGTCCTTCGCGGAATCCCAGAGCGTAATCTTGTCGTCGAGCATGACCGAGAAGGACAGAGGAATGGGAATGCCACCCTTCACGTCGAGGTGACCGAGCATACCCTGCAAGCATGCGATGGCACGGCCGTTCTGGATAGCGTTCGTGTGCATACATCCCGGCCCCAAGCCGATGCACATGCCAACCGGACCCCAGTTGCCCATGTATTCCGCGGCAAGGCGGATGTCGTCGGCGTCAACCTGGCAGATTTCAGCAGCGCGCTCGGGAGTCCAATCTTTCACGCGTTCGGCAAGCTCATCGAAGCCATACGTCCAGTTCTCAATAAACTCGGGGTCGTACCACTTGTTCTCGATGATCTCGTGCATAAACGCCATGGCGAGCGCAGCATCGGTACCGGGGCGCGGCTGCAGGGCCACGTCGGCGTGCTTGGACATGTCATGGAAGCGCACGTCAATGACAATAAGTTTCGTCATGCCCGCCGCCTGGTTCTTGAACACTTCCTTGCACCAGGCGGTTTCCATAGCGGGGTTCTGGCCCCACAACACTGCGCAGTGGGAGTTGCGCATATCGCCCGCCGCGGAGCTGAACACGCCAAGCGTGAAGGCGTTCGGCAAAATGTGCGGCATGAGGCACACGTGCGTGGGCACCAGCGACCAGCCCTCAAGACCAAGTGACGAGTTCAGGCGGCAGTGCCAGTGGTTTGCCACACGACCCGTACCCTGACCAGTGATGATGGCCTCAGGCCCGTATTCTTCCTTGATGCGCAGGCACTCGTCCGCGATGATATCCATCGCTTCGTCCCAGGTGATGCGCTCAAATTCGCTCTTACCACGGTTCTCGGGGTGACGGTCGCCCTTAGGATCCCAGTCCACACGCTTCATCGGGTAGAGCAGGCGCCCTTCAAGGTTGTTGTGAATCTCGCGCTCGGACATACCCGAGCCGCAGATGACGCCCTTGGACTTGATATTGTCGGGATCCCCCTCAATCTTCACGATTTGGTTGTCCTCGTCCGAGTAGACCAGGACGCCGCAACGTGCATGGCACGTCGTACACATCGTACGCGTTTTCTTCAGTGCCATTTCCTCTCCTTTCCAACCTGTTGTTAGGTGGGCGCTTCGCCGAGGCGCATTCGCCCACACCGGTTCCCTATCAGGAACGCTTGTGGTGACCCTGCCGCAACCCCGAAAGTTCATGACCTCTCAGAACCGCGCAAAGCCTGGCAACCAGATCCCTTCCTGCGATGCGCGCACGTCGCAGGAAGAGCGGAAACACAACATCGTGCTGAACTTTCAACCCATGCAGCAGGCTTTTAGCTTTTGATCTCTTTCGGTTGCCTTTCCTTGCCCGCTTTGAAGGGGCTCGTGACCACGGCAGCCAGCATGAAGCCCATCGTCACCAGCGCTGCCACAGCCAACACCACGAAGGCGTTAAAGTAGCCGAGAAAGCCAATGACAATCGAAAGACCGAACAAGACGGTGACGGCGCCTAAGTAGTAGCCCGCCAAACCAGCCGAGTTAATGCCCGTGTAATCTTTCATGCCGTAGAGATCGGGAACGAACAAGCCCGGAATCATCGTTGAGTACGAGATGAACGCGCAGAGCACAATGCCTATCACCGCAAGCGGGAACAGCTGCGTTTGACTCCAGATCAGAAGGCAGCCAATTCCCAGGGCAAAGCCCAGGTAGATCATGATGCTCATCGCCTTAGCACCAATTTTTTTCAAGATGAAGCCCGAGGCAAGTTTCAGAAACGCCGCCGCAAACGAGTACAAGCTGAGCATTGCTGCCGCGGTGGTTGCCGCCATCCCGAAAGAGGTGTAGTAAACGCTCGCGTACGACGTGATTCCCGACGCACACCAAGCAACGAGGAACATCGCTATCAGGAAGAAGTAGATGGACGCGCCTTTCTTCAGCGTTTCGGCGAAAGTGTAGCCGGGGATATCTTCGGCAGGCGCGCTCGCCGGGCCGGAACCCTCGGCCTTGGCGGCCAGTTTGCGGCGAGGAATCTTGCCAATGAGCACCAGGTTGCAGAACACACCAATCACAACGATGCCCACCGAGTAGATAGTAAACAGCTGTGAATACGGCATAACATTCAGCAAAACTGACGTGACCGCCATCCAGGCAGCAACCAGCAAAGCGGTGAGTCCACCCACGACGCCAAATGCCTTTTGCGTATTCTCGCCGTAGAACACCGCTACGACGCCTCCCGCTGCAGCATAGGTGGCGAACGCCAGCACGATACCGTTTAAGATGTTCGCAATAATCCAGAATACAAATGAGGTAGCGGTTCCCACCATATACATGGTGAGGGCGCTGCACACCGAACCAATAAGCATGCACCACTTCGGCGAAATGATGTCGATAATCTTCACGCCGACCGCACTCATCGCAAACGAAAGAATGGTTGCAACGGTGGGGCCTATCATGAACGTGGTAAGGTTGACCTGCATGCCTTCAAGCAAAAATGGGACAATGGCGTTCATGACGGAGGTGCCGCCCGACGCGCTTGCCAAGATGAGGGTCACGCCGACCGCTGCAGCAGTTTTTCTCCCCTTGCTGTAGCCCATGGTGATTCATCTCCCTTCTCTTTACGTCCGAGTTGTGTCGTATGCATTCCCGTGCTGCCTTCTAGAAATGCAAGGATGCCTGCGCCCGACGTTGCGCGGCGTTTGAGGCCATATCCCCTCCCCCCTGCCCTCTCAGCCGTATCTCTTCGCGCCTGTTCCCTGGGTGACCCTCGAAGCGCCATGCGCCCGACACACGGTGGAACGAATCCGCCTTGCCCGCCTCCTTTTGGGCGAAAAACGGTGCACGAAGAAAGCCCTGTTGAGGGTTCGTTTCGCATCGATGAAGAGCTGTTTGAAGTACTGGCTGACGCATCGGATCGGCGTGAGCCTTACCGAATCGATACCGTTGATTGTACGGACATCGACCGCGGGAATCCAACAGGGTTCGCTCGCTCGCCAGGGTAACAAGAGGTTGTCCCATCGCGCGCTTTGAACCTGACTGCCTAAAACGTCACCTACGAGGAAAACCGCAGATTATAAAATGATTTCCGCTTTGTGGGAGGGTTTTTGGACAACTCTTTGTTTCAGCTACTCCCAACCTAAGGGAGTAAGACCATTCGCCTATAGCCGATATAATGAAGCCATAGACCAGGGGGTGGATATGCGTATCGAGGTCCTTGAGTATTTTCTTGAAATCGCCGATTGCAAATCGTTCTCACGAGCCTCCGAAAACCTCTTCATTTCGCAGCAAGGGTTGAGTAAATCCATGCGCGCGCTCGAGGGAGAACTGGGCGTTACCCTGTTTCAGAAAAGCGGGCGTGGGATCGAACTCACCGAAGAGGGTTCGATACTGAAGTCGTACGCCCTTGAAATCACGCAGCGCAGCGACAATTTACGCGACCATCTTTTCAGGCTGCAACTCAGTTCTGCGGAATCAACCGACACGGTACCGGTGTACGCCACTTCGTATGTCTGCAACGCCATCTACAACCTGCTTGACTGCGAGCTTGATGAATATGGACTGGACTGCTGCACTATTAGCGAATGCGAACTCAATGAAATTATTTCGGCTATTGGGGAAGGTGAGACGAGTTTCGGGCTAGTGAATATTCTGGAAGAAGACGTAAAGCTGCTTGAGGAATTCCCGTACTTGAAGTTTACCCCGCTGCTTTCCATGAAGATTATTGTGAAGGCTTCAAAAAACCTCGCGCCGGATTGCTCCAACGGTGAGATCACGTTGGAGCAACTTTCTGAGTTGCCACTGGCGTATTTCAACGAGCCGGTGCTGAACAAGTTTGTGAAACGGTCCTTCGAGAATGCACAGCTTGAAGTTCCCACCATTGTTTTGCACAGCACCAACATTGGGCGCATTAACACCTTGGTGAAGAATTCGAAGGCCGTAACATTCAGCGACACCTTCACACACTCCGTGAGAGGCGTTGAGGATGAGGTGGTATATTTTGACCTGCGTCCATCCCGCTGGTTTTCTGTGGGCGTACTAGAAAGCCCCTCATTGAGAAATAATGCGCACCAGCAAGCATACGTCCAGCGACTACGCGCCCTCATCAGGTTCAAGCACCGCAAATACATCAGCAAGTACGCGATGTAGGAGGGACGGGGGCTCTAGCCTTCTGTCCTTTGAACAGGGGCCTCTGTCTTTTGTCAGCTTAGAGCAACAACGGCGAAGCGCCCTCTGCCATCCTTCGGCAAACGCCATAACCGCACCCCCCTGTCATCCTGAGCGGAGGCGCGTAGCGCCGAAGTCGAAGGATCCCGCGCGGTGCCAACTGAGAGATTACCAGCTGACACCACACGGGATCCTTCCCCTGCGGGACTAGCTTCGCGTCGCGACTACGCTCCTTGCGGCGCTCCGCTCAGGATGACAAACGGGGCGCTGTTACTACAGCTCAATGCGTTCGAAGAGGTCTTTTCCGACGCCGCAGATGGGGCAGGTGTAGTCTTCGGGGAGTTCGTCGGCGTATTCGATGTGGCCGCAGACGGTGCAGCGCCAGGCGTATTTCGGCTGGCTTTCTTCGGCAGACGTGGACGTAGCCGGCGCTGCGGCGTCGGCATCGGGCAGATAGCTTGAGGCTTTCGGCGGGGTTTTGCCACCCTTTACCTGGTGATAATAGGCGTAGGTCATGGGCTCGCAGGAGGTAAGCTTCTCGGCCTCTTCTACTTCGCCCACAAAGAGAATATGCGTACCCAGATCAACTTCCTGCACGACGCGAGCGGAATAGTGCGCGCACGCGTGCTCGGCCACATACGGCAACCCAGCGGCGTTCACCGCACTTTCGCAGGCGGCGAACTTGTCGAGGTCAGTGCTGGAATGGAACCCGAACGTACCAATGAGCTCCATGGGTGCGTCCTGCGCGAGGCACGTGGCCGAGAAACGACCGGAAGAGCGGATGACCTCCGTAGTCACGTTCCCCTTGTTGAGCGCCACGCTTACCTGCATCGGCTCGGACGTGACCTGCTGAAACGTGTTGGCGATGCAGCCGGCCGCACGATCGCCATGCTTCGACGATATCACGTAGAGCCCGTAGCTCAAGCTGAAGAACGCGGTTTGATCGATCATGGTGCACGCCTTTCCGCCGCGACGCGCACGCCCGGCTGATGAACTGTTGCGGATGGCCCCCTGCGGCCCTTCTCTGTCAGCTAATGATACTAGTTATCATTAAGGGAAGCAAGGCTGAAGGCGCGGCGAACCGTGGTGCGTGCTTCTTCGCCGGGCGTGAGCGGCACGCATCCACCCCAGGCGGCGGCGAAGCGCTCTTCGGCTCGTGCGCGCAGCGACGCGCGCACTACCACAAGCGCATGCGGACACGCAGCCGTCGCGCCACGAGCGAGCAAGGCCATCGCCGAGGTAAGTCCACCGTTACGCTGAAGTTCCAGGCGCCCGAGTTCGTCCACCACCAGCAGACACGGCCGCGCGAGGTTTGAAGTTGTGGGAGAAGTTGCGGAAGGGGTTACGAAGGGGGCTCTGTGGGCGAGGGCGTCGAAGTGGGCGTTCACGCGCGTGAGAGCGGCTTCGTCTATCTCCCAGGCTAGGCCAGCAGTGGCGCTTTGGCTATACGGATCGAGCACACCTTCCCGCTGTGCCAGGTCGCAGCGGCGAGCGAACGTTACGCGCTCGCCGCCCGGCAGCAGCACGTTGTCGATGCCGAGTTTTTCGAACTCCCCTGCGCCCGACCCGAGCGGACGTTCGCGCACATCAACTTCCGCACCCGACTCTTCGCGCCGCCTCCACACGCCTGGCGCAAGAACGCCGCCGCACGGCACCCCTTCAGCTGCAAGCTCCACCACCAACCGCTCGAGCCAGCGCGTCTTACCCGTCTGCACCGCGCCTGTCAACAGGAACAACACCGGGGGCCTCCCCTTCTTTCACGCTCACACGTTTCCTCTGTATCAATCTGCATATCTTTCTCCTTGGTTATGTATTATACTCTAATAACTATATACTCACCGCAGGGAAATACGCGGCGAGTTCGCGCCAACGAGGAAGGAACGTATCGCCATGGGATGCCCCAAGAAGGACTGCTGCACACACAACCCGGAAAACGACGTCATTGCGTTTCCCGGCACGGACGGCCATGACACGCCGTGGAAGTTTTACAACCATCTGATCGGGCATATTCCCGAGGACCTCATCGTGCGCGACTTTTGCCTGGGCACGCATTGGTCCTACGTTGAGGCCGATTGCGGCATGGGCATCAGCTATACCTGTAAGGGCGGCGCACGGCGACGCTACACGCTTGACCTGCGCGGACTTCCGCTGCGCACCGTGGCTGAGTTGGCGAAGTCGTGGTGCTTCGAAGAGGCAACGCTCGGCGTGGCGGCGCTGAACGCCTACTATGCGCAGCCAGCGCTGCTGGATCCCCTGGGTGCCACCTACGATGAGCCGGTGGAGTTGCCTGATGGGACGCTGCGCAAGATGGACGCGTTCGAGTTGATGCGCCCGCGGGTTGAGGCTGCTGGCAGGGAGCGCGGCGAGGGTGGCACGCACGTGACCGTGGTCGGGCATTTTCCCCACGTTGATCGTATCCAAGAGTATGCCCAGCTCACCGTTCTTGAACGGAACTGCACGCAACCGCTCGATACTCCTGACCCGGCGTGCGAGTACGTGCTGCCGTCCACCGACTTCGCCTTCATCACCGGCGTCACCATCATCAATAAAACGGCACCGCGCTTGCTCGATCTCACGAAGCAGGCGACCACCGTATTTGTGGGCCCGAGCGTGGTCATGTCGCCCTTCCTGTTCGACTGGGGCGTGGAGATGCTGGCCGGCAGTATTGTAGCCGACCCCGAGAAGGCTCGCTTCGCCGTCAAAAACGGTGCTGGCCAATTCTTCGGCGAAGCCTTGCAAATGACCTGCATCAACCGTCCCTCCCACTAACCCGCCAGCAACGGAACCGGGGGGCTCCCCCTCCCTCTCTCCCCCCTTCCCTCCCCGGTTCCGCTTGCCCTACGCATAAGATTCTATTATTTCCGATTGATAATATTTCTATTCTAGGATATATTATGCACTATATTATTCCTATTTAAGATTAAATAGGGGCGAGGATAATAGGAACTCACGTTAGTACAGCAACCGAACGCGCAGCAGTGCATCCTATCGATGGAAACGCATCCCGGTGCGCTTCGCGACATAACGCGCGGCGGGCGAACCTTGTGCTCGTTGCACTCGGCGTTCTCGTTATTGTGGCAGTGATCGCTTCGCTTATGCTTGGCCGCTACCCCATCACGCCGCTGGAAGCCTTTGGGATGCTCGCCCACCAGGTGATTCCCTTCGATCCCTTCTGGACCGCCCAACAGGAAACGCTCTTTTTCCAGGTGCGTCTGCCGCGCATCGTGCTCGCCCTCATGGTAGGATGCAGCCTTGCCACCGCCGGCGCTGCCTACCAGGGCACCTTCCAAAATCCGCTCGTCTCACCCGATATCCTCGGCGCCTCCCAAGGTGCTGCATTCGGAGCAGCGTGCGCCATTTTGTTGGGCCTGGGAACGTTCGGCGTTTCGGCCTCGGCCTTCCTCTTCTCCATCGCGGCGGTGCTGCTCGTGCTGCTGGTGGGCTCGCGCGCACGCGGAAACCACCTGCTTATCGTGGTGTTGGCAGGCGTTATGGTAAGCTCACTGTTCCAAGCGGGCGTGTCCTTCACCAAGCTCATTGCCGATCCTACCGACCAGCTGGCGGCCATCACATACTGGCTCATGGGTAGCCTCACCGGCGCACGCTGGAGCGACATGGCGCTGGCGGCCATCCCCATGGCGGCGGGGCTCGCGGCGCTCTTTGCCCTGCGCTGGCGCATCAACGTGCTCACCATGGGCGACGACGAGGCTTCCACCATGGGCGTGAACGCCCGCCGCGTGCGCCTCATCGTCATCCTCGCGGCCACGCTTGTCACCGCTTCCGCCGTAGCCGTGTCGGGTATGATTGGCTGGGTAGACCTGGTCATCCCCCACTTCGCCCGCATGATCATCGGGTGCGACTATCGCAAACTCCTTCCCGCCAGCATGCTCATGGGCGCAAGCTTCCTTCTTATCGTCGACGACATCGCCCGCTTGGTGGCTACCTCGGAAATTCCCATTGGCATTCTGACCGCGTTTGTCGGCGCGCCGTTCTTCCTGTACCTCATCACCAGGAGAAAGCAGGAATTATGAGCATCGACGTCGAAAACCTCAGCTTCTCCTACGGCCGCCACGAGGTGTTGCGCAACCTCAATTTCTCCATCCCCGACAACACGCTGGTGAACGTGCTCGGGCCGAACGGCGTGGGCAAGTCCACCCTCTTTCGCTGCATTCTGTGCCTCGACACGAACTGGACCGGCCGCATTACCGTGAACGGCAAAGACCTGCGCACGCTCACGGTGCGCGAACGGGCGCACGAGATTGCCTACATCCCCCAGACGCATTCCTCCACGTACGCCTACGACGCGCTCGACGTGGTGCTCATGAGCGCCGGCGGCAATATCGGGCTCTTTGGCACACCAAAGAAACGCCACGTCGAAAGCGCCTGGGATGCGCTTGAGCGCGTCGGCATTGCGCACCTGGGGCACCGTCCCTACACCCGTCTTTCGGGCGGCGAGAAGCAGCTCGTACTCATTGCGCGTGCCATTGCGCAGAACGCGCGCACCATCATCATGGACGAGCCCACAAGCGCGCTCGATTACGGCAACACCGTGCGTGTGCTGTCCACAGTACGCCAACTGGCGCGTGAGGGCATGAGCATCATCCAGTCCACCCACCAACCCGACCAGGCGTTTCTCTATTCCGACAAAACGCTCGTGCTGAACGAAGGACAGGTGACCGCCTTTGGTGACCCGAAGGATGTCATCACGAAAGACCTGGTGAGCACCATCTACCACGTAGAGGTGGAAGTCAATTCCCTTTATGGCGATAAGGTGCGCGTCTGCGTGCCCGTACGCGAAATTGAGCGATAGCTACCGAAAAGTACTGCAAGGGAAAGGAAGGTACATGAGGAACACGGATAAAGCAAGGCGCGCCAAACGCGCATGGCTGGTGGCTGCGTGCACACTGTGTGTCGGGTTGGCGCTTGCCCTTGGCGGGTGCGCCAGCGGCGGCAGCACCGAAAGCGCCGCGGCTGGCGACACGCCCAAAACCGATCAGGCGAATCAGGTCGACACGGCTACCACCCGCACGTTCACCGATTCAGCCGGACGCACGGTAGAAGTGCCCGCGCAGGTGGACCGCATCGCTCCGGCTGGTCACACAGCCACGCAAATTCTTCTGACCATGGCGCCGGAGAAAATGGTAACCGTGTCGCAGGAACTCTCCGCTGATCAGGCGAAGTATCTGGGATCGAGCTACGCCGAGCTTCCCGTGACGGGTGCGGCATTCGGTGCAAAGGGCGACCTCAACAAGGAAGCCGTGGCTGCCTCGAACACACAGATCCTCATCGATACCGGTGAGTTGAAGGACGGCATTGTTGAAGATTTGGACACGTTGCAGGAGCAACTAGGCATTCCGGTTGTCATGATTGAGACCAAGATGGAAGACTACGGCGCAGCCTACGAAATGCTCGGCGAGCTGCTGGGCATGGAAGAACGCGGCGCGGAACTTTCCGCCTATTGCCAGGCCGCCTACGACGACACCGTGTCAACCATGAAGTCCATCCCCGAATCCGATCGCGTGCGCGTTGCCTACCTTCTGGGAGACAAGGGCACGAACACCATCGCGAAGGACTCCTATCAGGGGCAGGTAGTCGATCTCGTGGCAAATAATGTGGCTGATCTAGGCAAAGTTTCTGGCAGTGGCTCCGGTGTGGAAATTAGCATGGAGCAGCTAGCCCTCTGGAACCCGCAGACTATCCTCTTTGCCGAAGGCAGCATCTACGATAGCGTAAGCAACGACGCTGCGTTCGCCAATTTGGATGCCGTCAAATCAGGCAGCTACTACGAAGTTCCCGGCTCGCCGTGGAACTGGCTCAACAGTCCGCCGACGGTGAACCAGGTGTTGGGTATGCAGTGGCTCCCCCGCTTGCTATACCCCGATGCGTTCGATACCAGCATCTATGACGTGACGAAGAGCTACTTTGACCTGTTCTACGGCTATGATTTGAGCGAAGCCGAATTCAACGAGATTGCCGCCCACGCGCAGCCAAAGTAGGTGGTCAGCGATCAACGCTACACCCTCCCAACCAGCCTCCTCAATCAAAGCCCCCTCCAAACACGAACGCCCGGCCATATGGTCGGGCGTTCGGTGCGTTACGCAGTGTTACGTGGTGCTACTCGGCGGCGGGAGCCTCTTCGGTAGCAGCCTCGGCCGGTGCCTCAGCGGCGGCTTCCTCAGCCGGAGCCTCGGCGGCAGGAGCCTCAGCCTCAGCCTTGGCGGCCTTCTTGGCGAACTCCTCAGCACGCTTGGCCTTCTCGGCGGCCTTCGCCTCGCGCTCGGCCTTCTTCTTGGCCTCGGCCTCGGCGATAGCTGCTGCGCGCTCGGCCTTCTTGGCCGCCTCGCGCTCGGCCACGGTCTGCTTCGCGCTACCGAACTTGTCGGCGAAGCGCTGCACGCGTCCGCCGGTGTCGACAAAGCGCTGCTGGCCGGTGTAGAACGGGTGGCACACGTTGCAGATGTCGATCTTCAGCTCAGGCTTCGTGGAACGCGTGGTGAACGTGTTCCCGCAGCTGCACTTGACCGTGCACTCCATGTACTCCGGATGAATTCCTTGTTTCATTCTGGTTCTCCTTTACGGGGCCTTGGTTTCCGACCAAGGCGAAGACAAGCCTTTGTACTATAGCACAGCCCGCCCATCCACGCACGAAATTCCGCAGAATTCCCTGCGTTTCCACGGGAAGTGGTTACCCAAACGCGGCCGTCCAAAACGCCACCGCCAAACAGCCGCACGCCCCCCTAGGACAAAAACGCCTTGTTTACGGGGAGGTGGTAGGCTTCGGCTATGCCGCACAAACCCTCGTCGGGAATGGTGCTGGCGAACGTATCGTTGCCGCCGTTCATGGCGCGGGCGGTGGCGTAGATGCCGGCCGCCTTCGCGATGGTGTGCATGAGGCCGAAAGCGGCATCGAACGTCGCACCCGGGCAGAACACGCCGTGGTGCGCCCACACGCACGCGTCGTAGGTGCGCATCACGTCAGCCGTGGCGGCCGCAATTTCGGACCCACCCGGAACCATCCATGGCACCACGCCCACACCGTGCGGAAATGCCACCATGCTCTCCAGCAACATCTTCCACAGCGTGCGTGTGAACGTGCGCGCATCGAGCGGCAGCACGTTGGTAAGCGCCACCACGTCGGCGGGATGCGCGTGATAAAGCACGCGGTCGGCCCCCGCCGTCACCTCCTTGCGCACGGCGTGCACGGCTACGTGGCTGGCAAGTTCGCTCGTGGGCACGGCGCCATCCTTGAAGCCCCACACGATGCGCCACGCGTCGCCCGCCGCGCTCAGCTCCACAATACCCGTGGAAGCATCCGGGTCAAGCGGCACGGAGCGCATGTGGGCGCCCGCGGCGCTCACCATGAAAAACTCGCCGCGCAGGTTGTCCGCCTGCACGCCCAATGGCACCCATGAACTGGGGTTATCGTAGAAAAACGAGCGGCACGACGCCACGTCTTCGGGCTTGAGTCTATACGACAGGTTCCCGCCGTTAGCCTCGTGCCAGCCCTGACTCCACCCATCGGCACACAGCCTCAAAAACGACTTCGCGAATGCCTGCTGCTCCACGGCCACGCCGGACACGGCACCTTTCGCGGCCGACACGCCCTTGTCGAGCATCTCTTGCGCGTTGTCGAAGAATCCCATGGTTCCTCCTGTGTTCGAAAAAGAATGCCCGCCCGGCATGTGCCGAACGGGCATTCATCATAGCATGCGGAACCAGTGGTTAGAGCGAGGCCACCCACAAGCCGTGGATGTTGCAGTACTCGTACACACGCACGGGCTCGTCGCCCTCTGCCACGGCGAAGTCGGCCACGGGGGCATCCTCAGGCGTGAGTTCGACGAACTGGTAGCCGTTCTTCGTCTCCAGGCACACAAACGTGATGTAGTGCTCCGGCGTCATGGGATGCAGCGTGCTGCCCACCTGAACATGGACGTTCGAGCCGTCCACCTTCACGTCGGGCACGTGCTTCTCCAGCGCAGCGTCGGTGGTGTTGGGCACAAGCTCGGTCATCTGCTCGCCGCAGCACACCAGCGGCACACCCGAGTCAAACGGCTTTACCGCAATGTTGCCGCAGTGTAGGCACTTGTAGAATTTCAGTTCCATGATTTACCCCCTTCGGGTCTTACCGGCATGACGTCCCTGCTGGGTGCCGCGCCGGATCTCACGTCCGTTCTCGATCGTACGCGTTATATGTTACTCTGATTGTTGCAATTCTGGAAGCCCCTCTTGCGGCTTCTTCATTACAAGCGCATAAACCAGCACACCAATGCCCACTAGTATGAGCGGCACGGACAGCAGCTGCCCCATGGTCAGCCAGCCGCCCCACAGATATCCTAGCTGCGCGTCCGGCACGCGCACAAATTCGATACTGAATCGAAAACAGCCGTACAGAATAAGGAACACGCCGAGGAACGTGCCGCGCGGCCGCGGCGGAAGCTTGCGCGAAAGCGCGAACAGCACTATGAACAGCACCACGCCTTCAAGAAGCGCCTCGTAGAGTTGAGAGGGATGGCGCGGTATCATACCGGCCGCCCCGCCGAACACCACGCCCCACGGCGCATCGGTGGGCGCGCCCCACAATTCGCCATTCACGAAGTTCGCCAAACGACCGAAGAAAAGGCCGATGGGAGCCGCAACGCACCCGAGGTCCGCCAGCGTGAGATACGGAATGCCGGTAAGTTTTGCCGCCGCAATGCCCGACAGCAGCGCCCCCACCAGCCCCCCGTGGAAGCTCATGCCACCGTGATTAAACGCGAATATCTCCAGCGGATTTTGCAGGTAGAACTCCAGTCCGTTACCGTAGAACAGCACATATCCCAAGCGCCCGCCCAAAATGACGCCCAAGATAACGCAGAACATGATAGTGAGCAGCGCATCAGCATCCACCCGAATGCGCCAGCGTCGCGCCAGTCGCCAGATGAGCAGCGCCGCCAAGATGAAGCCCGCAATGTAGGCAATCCCATACCACCGCACCACAAAAGGGCCGGCCACAAACACGATAGGATCGAGATTCTGGTAGATATCGTTCAGCATGTGCGTCCCATGCCCGCGCCTACTTCAATGGCGGCGAATCGCACCTCTTCGCGCAGTTGCGAGGGGATGTTTTGCATGCTGGAAACCTTGGTTCCGCAGGCAGGACAGCGCAGGGTGAACATGGCCAAATCGGCGCGCACGACCATCATGGAATCGTAGCAGCACACGTCCAAATTGGACGCGCCGCAGGCCGGGCAGGACACCGTCTGACTCATGCGCTCACACTCCTTCGCCTCTTCCGCCGATCCGATGAATATCATTGTAGCAGACTTCCCAAAAGCGCAACCTCACGCACACGCAACGCTTGCCACCCAAGCGGCAGGGGCGCTTGGAACGCCCTGCACCCTTATCCCGCGCAGAAAACACAAGCGCGGCCGCCCGTCCCCGAGGGGTCGAACGGCCGCGCATCTCGTGCGGTTCGTCTTCGCTTGCGCCCCGCAAAGGGGCGTCTACAGCAAGAAGCGATTCGGGTTGCCCTGCCGCTCGCCCCTCTCGGGCGCGTCAGCCAGGTTAGGCCCCTGCGTGAGGAAGTGCTCGCAGAAGCGGCAAACTTCCTTGACGGCCGCCTCGTAGTCCCGCTCGGGGTTGAGCAGCACCGTGACGTCCGTCGCCACCACATGGGTGGCGCGATTGCAGGCGGCATAGTGGCAATCGGCTGGGCACGGCTCGCCGGGTGTGTTGTGCGGGCAACGCGACATCATCTCGTCGTCGCAGCCGCGCCTCTCCCAACAGTTCGCCATGAGCCCGCCTTCTTCCTACTGCTCGTGCGCGGGGATGACTTTCGTCACGCCGGGCACGCGCTCCTTCAGGATGCGCTCCACGCCGTTGGCCAGCGTCATCTCGGACATGGGGCAGCCCTTGCAGGCGCCCTGCAGCTCCACCGAAACCACGCCGTCGGCGTCCACGTCAACCAGCTTCACGTCGCCACCATCAGCCTGCAGGCTGGGACGGATAAGCTCAAGCACAGCCGCCACGTCGGTTTTTTCAACCATGGATGTCTCCTTCTCGATATGATGTCTCTCGGGTGCCGATTCTACCATAGCAGGGCCGGGCCTCGGCGCTCGCCAAGAAAAAGCACGAACGGGAGGCGCGTACCTGCGACCAGCCTTGAATCCTCCGGCGCTTACGCCACCGGCTTCCAGTCCTTCCCCAGAATGACCAGTACGTCGGTTTCGTATTCGTAGTAGCCCAGGCCCTGAATGACGCGGCCGATGCCCAGGCTGGCCGCCACATCCTGCGCCTGCGCCTCATGTTCAGCACCGTCGTAAATAACGAGCGTCTCGGGGAAGGCATCGCTGTCCGCGTTGCCCGTGCCCGCCACATCGAAGCCTTCGGCGGTCAAGAGCTCGCCCGCCTGAGCAGCCCCTCCGGCAATGCCGGCACCGTTGCGTACCTCAACCTTGAAGGCCTTGCGGTCGACACCCGTCGGCGCGACCTTGTCGGTAGGGGGCTCTTCGCCCTTATCCACCGCTTCCATCATCTGCTCCCAGGCATCGCTCGATGCAACATAATACTTCACGTCATCGGCGGTGCTTTCGTAGCCCGGCACAAGCGCGCCAGCCACCGAGGCGGCTTCCACGCCTCCGAGCGACCCCGCCAAGCCAAGCGCGTCCATGGCCGAAATGTCAGTGGCAAACGAGCCGCCCACCGAATCGAGGAAGGTCGCGAACGCAAGTGCCCCTTCGCGGTCGAACGCCCGCTCGGCGAGTGCCGCCACGAACGCGCGCTGGTTTTTGGCCTGGTCTTCCACGCCCTCCTTGAAGTTGCTTGCACGCAGAAAGGTGAGCGCCGCGTTGCCATCGAGCGTCTGCTCGCCGGGCGCCAGGTAGGTGTCGCCCGCCTGCGGGTCGTCCACCTCCTGCTCCACGTTCACCGGCACGCCGCCGAGCGCGTCAACCAGGGCGGTAATGCCCGCTGCATCCGTCTTCACATAGTGCGCGATGTCGACACCCGCGAAGCCCGCTACGGCCGTGATCAGGGCTGCGTCGCCCTCACCGGCCGCCTCGCGCAGCCGGTGCGCCTTGCCGTCTGATAAGGTCACCCGCAGGTTCGGGGGCAGTGACACCAGCGTCACCTTGCCCGCCGCCTCGTCCACACGCGCCAGTACGAAGGCGTCGGGGCCTTCCTCGTCGAGCGCCGCCGAGGCCGCGCCCAGGTCAGCCACTAAAAGCGCGTACCACGGCCGCTCTTCCTTCAGGGCCGTGAGCGCTGTTTTCGCGTTGGAATCGGCAAGCCCCATCTTCCCGTCCAGTGAGCCAAAGAACGTGGCTACGCCCACGCCACCGGCGATGACAGCCACCACCACGATGGCCACGAGACCCACCGCAATGCGTCGCACGCGCGCCTTGCGCTGCACTTCTTCGGTGAATTCGCGGCGGCTTACGCGGCGCGCGTACTCCGAGGAACTCTCGCGCGTGGCGGTATCGGGCAGCAGCGTGTCCACCACGCCACGGGCCGCGCGCCGCTTCTTGCGCGAGTTCGAAAAGCCCACCGCATCGGCATTCATGTGGCGCGACGAGCTATGCGCGCGGCGCTGCACGTGCGTGCCAATGGTGGCCGAGCGCATGCGACGCGAGGTAAGCTTCGATTGCGACGCGGTGAAGCCCTTCTTTTTACTGAACATAGGCCTGCCGCCTTATCAGCACGCCGGCAGCGCGTCGTCCACGGTTGCGCGCACGACATCCGCCCCGAGCGTTGCTAGTTTGCCCACGTAATCTTCGTAGCCGCGGTCGATGTGACCAATGTTGTGAATGCGCGTCTCACCTTCGGCCGACACGCCCGCCAGCACCAGTGCCGCGCCGGCGCGCAGGTCGGTAGAGGACACGGGCGCGCCCTGCAGCCCCTCCACGCCGCGCACGAGCGCATGATGGTCTTCAATGGTGATGTCCGCCCCCATGCGAATAAGTTCGCTGGCGAACATGAAGCGGTTCTCAAACACGTTTTCCGTGATGACCGACGTGCCGTCGGCGCAGGCCGCCAGCAGCATGAACTGGGCTTGCAGGTCGGTAGGGAAGCCGGGGTGCGGCAGCGTTTGAATGTCGGTGGGCGCAAGCGGGCCCTCGCGGCGCACGGTGATCCAGTCTGCGCCCGTTTCCACGTCGCAGCCCATGGCCTCCAGCTTCATGAGCGCCATGCGCAGATACGCGGGGTCAACGCCGCGCACGGTCACGGGGCCACCCATGAGCGCGCCGCCCGCGAGGAACGTGCCGGCTTCAATGCGATCGCCCACTGTCCGATGCTCGCAGGGGTGCAGCGACTCCAGCGGCACGCCCTCCACCTCGACAAACGACGATCCGCCGCCCGATACACGCGCACCCATGGCGTTCAGCATGTTTACAAGGTCAACAATTTCCGGCTCGCGCGCCGCGTTCTCGATGGTGGTAGTGCCCTCGGCCACCACGGCCGCCATCAGCAGGTTCTCCGTTGCACCCACGCTGGGGAAGTCCAGCACCACGTGCGCACCCATAAGCCCATGCGGCGTGGTTGCTTCCAGAAAGCCGTGATCCACAACGAATTCCACGCCGAGTGCTTCCAGGCCCACCAGGTGCATGTCAATTTTGCGCGCGCCAATCTGGCACCCGCCCGGCATGGCAACACGCGCCTGCCCAAAGCGCCCGATGAGCGGCCCGAGCACGGCAATGCTCGCGCGCATCTTCGACACCAGCTCATACGGCGTTTCCCACTTGTCCACGGCCTCGGTGTCGATAACCAGCGTGTGCCCCTCGCGCTCCACGCGCGCGTTCAGGCAACGCAGCACCTCCGCCATAATGGCAATATCCGAGATGAGCGGCACGTTTTCAATGACGCTTTCGCCGCGACCCAAAAGCGCCGCCGCCATGAGCTTGAGCGCCGAGTTCTTCGCTCCCGAGACGGCAACCTCGCCAGTGAGCACGCCGTTGCCTTGCACGATGATGATCTCTTCTGCCATGAGAGCGTCCCTCCATGCCCGATTACCAGGCCATTCGCCGTATCGTATTCTCTATCGTCAACCCCACCGCTCAAAGCAGCGAGTTTTTTGCCACCCACCCATTATAAAAACCAGAGGCCCGCACAAAGCAGGCCTCCACAACGAAAGCAGAAGGGGAAAGAGATTATTGCGCAACTAACTCTACGTGAACCAGGATTGATACGCCCGTCGTTGCGAGCATCCCTTGTCATCCTGAGCACTGATAATAGTTATTGGGTTGAGGGGTTGAAGAAGATGTGCTGCAATCCTATGCGAAGG
>NZ_JASJEU010000019.1:0-145145 GCF_030077735.1 Gordonibacter faecis
GCTGCTGGGTGAGTGGTAGCTGTTGTTGCTGATGTGAGGGGACCTGGGGGTCCTCTTTTTTTGTTGGGGGGGGGGGACTCTTGTTGGGCCTGAAAGGGGCTAAGAAGGGCCTTCCGGGGGCTTGCTAGTGTTGCTTGATGAGTGACGACCTGGGTTTTTGCTATACTGAGACAGTGATTAGGGGAGGGATGATTGCTGTGGGTGGTAGGTGGACGCGGGCTCTGTCGGGGGCGTTGGCTGTTCTGCTGGTAGCGATGAGCGCGGTGGGATTTCCGGCGCGGGTCTTTGCGACTGAGGGTGCCGTGACTGGTGATTTTGCAACGTCTGAGAACGATTCTTCCACCCCTTCTTCCGATGATTCTGATGGGTCCGTAACGGATCCTTCTGACCACTCTCAAACTGATACTGACATTCCTGATGGTGAAGGCAACACCGATACGCCTGTTCCCGATCCTGAGATAAACGAAGGCGACGGTGCGGGTGAAGTGACTGCGCCTGCTGCGGAGAAAGCATCTGCTGAAGTCGAGGCGGTAACGCTGGAGACAGAACAGGCGGATAAGGAGCCGGCTGCAGATAAGGAAGCGGTGGTGAAAGAGGGTGCTTATGTGGTTCGAAGCGCTCTTGATCCGCAGTTTGTGCTTGATGTGGCGCTTGCTTCCGTGAATGATGGCGCGAATGTGCAGCTCTATCATGCCAACAACACGCTGGCGCAGCGGTTTTGGGTAACGCGCCACGAGAATGGCACCTACCGCATTCAGTCGGTGCTTTCGGGGAAGGCGCTCGACGTGGAAGGTGGCGGTACAGCCTCGGGAACAAACGTGCAGCAGTGGACGTATACGGCGGGTAACCTCAACCAGAGTTGGACCCTCCTGGCGAATGAGGACGGAAGCGTCACGTTCAAATCGCGGACGAACGGGCTGGTTTTGGACGTGTGCGCAGGTGAAGCGCACAATGGCACGAACGTGCAAATGTGGGAGGCGAACGAGTCGCCGGCCCAGTGCTTTACGCTGGAGCCCGTCGATACTGTGGTGCCGGGCGTGTATACCTTGGCAGCTTCGTCCGACACGTCGAGCGTGGTTGATATCGCGTCGGGGTCGCAGGCAGTAGGTGCCCGTGTTCAGGTGTGGTCGCGCAACGATTCACCGGCTCAGAAGTTTCAGCTAGAGAAGGCGACGGACGCCTCGTGGTTCTGTTTGCGCTCGCTGTGTTCAGGGCTGCTTCTGACGGCTACTGAGGATGCGGTGACGCAGGAAGAAGAGCCCGAAGAAGGCCCTGCTCCCACTCAGCGTTGGGAGGCGCTCATGGGACCTTGGGGCCTTATGGTGGTAAACGCGGAAACGGGGGACGCGCTGAGTGCTGCTGGTATGGTCTCAGGCGCTGATATGGGGACCGCCGAGCCGGGAAGTGTCTCTTTCCAGTCATTCTGCCTGATAGCGGTGGAGGTGCTGTCGGAGGGTACCTACATGATTTCGTGTGCGGCAGATGGGCGCATGCTTGATGTGGCGGGCGGCTCATTTGATGTGGGCGCAAACGTGCAGGTGTACAGCGATAACGGCACCGGAGCCCAGCGTTGGATGGTGGAGCCGGCGGGCAACGGCTACGTGAGGCTGGTGAACGCCAAGACGCGCCGTGCGCTCGACGTGCAGGGCGCGGGAGCGGTAGACGAAACGAACGTGCATGCTTGGATTTCGGCATCGGGCAATGTCGCTCAGCTGTTCCGACCTGTTCCCACGGGCGATGGGTTCTATTACCTGGAATCGGCGTGTGGCGGCTTGAATGTGGACGTGGCAGGAGCGGGCGGCTGGGATGGCGCCAACGTGCAGATATATACCCCGAATCAGACGGCGGCACAGAAGTTTCGCTTCATTCCGGCTGCCTATACCTACACCACGGATGATGTGCGCGGGGGTATCGGCACGGCGGATGGATGGTGGGGCGTGACCTCATTTGGCGGCTACGAGCCAAGCGGGCCGGTGCTGGATGCGCTGTGGCGCGCGGCGGATGGCGTGCGCAACGTGGGCTATGACGTGGGCTTTATCATGATTGATGTCAAAACGGGACAGGGCGTTGCCTGCAATCCCGACCGCGCGTTCTTCTCGGCCAGCACTATCAAGGGGCCGTATGTTGCAAGCCTGGCGGCAACTAATCCCTCAAGGCTGCTGCGTTGGGCGGGGACGATGGAGCTGGCGATACGCATTTCCAGCAATGAGGCGTACGAGAGTTTGCGTTATAACTTCGGCGCGGGTGGTATGTGGACGTGGTGCGCCGAGGCGGGTGTGGATACCTCGATGGCAAACACCTGGTATCCGCACTACTCGGCGCGTGATCTGGTGAAACTGTGGACCAAGAACTACGAGTTTTTCACCGGCGGCGGGAACGGCTCGTGGGTGGGATCGTGGTATCAATCGCCGCTTAATTCGATGATCAGCGCCGATTTGGGCCCCTATTACACCACGCAGACGAAGCCAGGGTGGCTCGCCGACTACGACCTGGCTGCAACCAACGATGCCGGCATCGTATGGGCAGGGGACCGCCCCTATTTGGTAGCCATTTTAACAAATGCTCCCTATCAGCTATCGATCCTCCACCCCATCATCTGGGCCATCGAAGACGCCCACAAAGAGATGGTGCAGTAGCAAGAAAACTTGTGGTGTACTGGCTAGCGCGATAGCGCGTCACACTTTTGTGTGGCGGGAGGGGGCTTTATTGCAGCCATAAGAAAAGGCCTGATCGGCGTGGTGCTGATCAGGCCTTTGGTGGTTCTGGGGGGGGGTGGCTTGCTTTATCCGCCGAGGACGTCGCGGTGGAGCATCGTTATCATTTTGGACATGGCGCTGCGCAGGGCGGTTCCTTGGGGTTGTACGTAGCTGGTGCCATTCGCCACTACGCCGGAGATAAGTTTGTTATCCACAGCCCATCCCAGGCGCGTGCGGGCCCAGTCGGAAACCTCTTGCGAGCCAGCGATGGCGTTCAGTGCCGAGCCCGTGGAACTGATGTCGACGCCACCCACCTTGGAGGCGTAGTTCGCCAGCATGACGGCCAACTGCTCGCGACTGACCGGGTCCTCGGGGCCGAAGGTGCGGTATACGCCGTCATCGTCTCGGTAGCCATTGATGATACCCTTCGAGCGCGCCCAACTGATGGCGGGGCCATAGTACCAGCTGTAGTCCACGTCGTCGAAGTACGGCGCATCAACCAGGGCGCCGCCCGCCATGCGGTGCAGGATGGTGGCCACCTGGCCGCGCGTGATGGGGTCGTTCGGGCCGAACAGGCCGGAGTCGCTGTACGTGCCCATGAGGCCGGTCTTCGTCACGTAGTCGAACATGCCGCTCGTGTAGTACCAATCGGTGCGAGACACATCAGCGGGGATGTCGGCGAGCAAGAAGTCAATATCGACGGAGCCTTCGATGCCGTCAATCGTGCCGTGCTGTGTGGCCTGCCAAGTCTTGTAGGTTCCCGCGTAGTCGCAGGTGACGTTGTACTGCGCAACCCAGCGCTCCCAGGAATTGAACACGGGGTCGGTCAGGTAATTGTCCCACCAGTACAGGTTCGCGTACACGCCCGCGTCGTATCCGGCAGCCTCAATGCGCGTGCAGAACGTTTGCGCAATCGAAGCGAGCAGGCTGCGGTTTGCGACGTTCCCGAGATGGTTTTCTTCCAAGTCCAGGTAGACGGGGAAGGCCGGATTGTGACCCTTGAGCAGGCGAAACACATGGTCAGCTTCGCTGCGGGCATCCTCCACAGACTCAGCGTAGGAGTAGAGGTAGACGCCATAGGGAATGCCCAGGCGCTCGCACTCGGAAACATTGCGCTTCCAGTATTTGTCGTCTTGATCGGTATAGTCATTGCCGTATCCGCAGCGGATGAGGGCGAAGTCCACGCCATCGGCTTTGACGGCTTCCCAGTCGATTTCCTTGGCATGCTCGCTCACGTCGATACCGCGCTGAATGGCGCCGTAGATGGGGGTTCCGTCGCTGCTGACGTAGTAGCCTTCGCTGTTCTTAGTCCAGGCGGGCGTGCTGGCGGAAAGGGAGATGCCCTCGTCAAGCACGATGGGCTGGCCATCGCTGAAGCGCCAGCTGTTCTCAAGGCGGCCGCTTTGCGGGGCCGGTGCATCGGTGGCTTCAGCGCTCACGGAAGGGGCGTCGGAAGCTGGTTCAGCCGCAAAAGCGGCGGTGGGGGCGAGGCCCAAGGCTAGGGTAGCTGAAAGGGCAATGCTGGTAAGGGATTTTGGTGCGCTCACAAGGAACTCCTTCGAACGGCCGGCGGGCGTTCGTCCACGCGGCAAAGCGGATACGCGAGGTGAGAGCAGTGCTCGCGCCTTTCTTTTATACCACGTTTTCAGGAGGCTTGCGGGAGGGTAACGCCGAAACCGCATGATTTCGACGGTGCTGGGTACCCCGTGTATGGGTGCCGACCAGGCGCAAAGCACAGTAACACTTACGCGGCGCGAAAAGCGCCCTATGCACGAAAAGGCAGCCCTAGGAATCTTTCTGGTTTGCGCGCATGGCTTTCACGACGGCTTTGCCCAGCATCTGGCGGTCGAGCTTGTTGAAGCGCGTGTCGCCGCCGAGGAAGGTGAGGTGCCGCACCGCGCCTTCTTTCTTCTCGATGTAGGAGAGGGCGTGGGCCACGCTGTCGAGGTTCTGCGGGTCGGCTAACAGGAAGGCCGAGTTCGTCTTGCCAGCGTAGGCACCTCCCGCAAACGCGTCGAAGGGGTTCCACACCGATGACACGATGAGGCGGTCGATGCTGATGCCGTCGCCCTCGATGTCGCCCGAGGTCATAAGGTTGTTGATAAGCTCGTTGGCGTGGTAGGCGCTGTTGCCGCACACGCGCTGGGTGCGCACGCCGCGCGCTTCGCACGCTTCCAGGAAAGCATCCGGCACGTGATAGCTGCCGCCCAGCACAAGCAAGCGGCTGAACTGGCCCGATTGCAAGGCCTGCGCGGTGTCGTCGCCCACAACGCCGTTCGAGGCAACGAAGAACACCGGCACCTTCTTTTGGAACAGGTAGGGCGAAAACGAGATGAGGTCGCCCGTGCAGCCGTCGTACGTGATGATGGCGGTGCTGCCCCAGTGTCCCTGCTGCTGGCCGAAGCGGTAGAGGGAAAGCGCAATCTCAGCGGCGGTGCGGCCTTCCACGCGCGTCACTTCAATGGTGGGACCACACGCCTCGCGCACATCTTCCACGACGCGTTCGGAAGCAATGTCTTCGCTGCCCAACACGACAACGCGGTGGGGCTGAAGCTGGCTCAGTGCCTGCGCGGTCACGTCGGGCAGGCCGTCAGGCTTGGTGAGCAGCACCGGCGCGTCCATGACACCCGAAAGCCCCGTGGCCGCCATGCAGGGGGAAGCTAGTTCGCCCGGTGCCAGGATGACCGAGCCGCCCGGGGCGAACCCGCACTTCTCCACGAGGCGGGTCGCCGTGCCGTAGCGGCTTTCGCCGCCGATGACATCAATGAGGTCGTCAGGCACGGTTACGTCTTCGTTCAGCAGGTTAAACACGTGCTCCTCGGCCTCGGCGCTGCCCACGTGTCCGCCCAGCACGCGGTACACGCGGCAGACATCCTTCGCCGAACCCAGCATGCGGGTGTGGCCCTTCTCAATCCAGATGGCCTTGTTGCACAGGCGCTCTATCTGGTCGTTGTTGTGCGACACGATGAGCACGGTGACGTCGTGTTCCTTGATGAGTTGCGTGATGCGTCGCTCGCACTTCTGCTGGAACATGAAGTCGCCGACCGAGAGCACCTCGTCCACAATGAGGATCTCGGGCACGATAACCGTGGCAATGGCAAACGCAATACGCGCCACCATGCCGGATGAGTAGTTTTTCATGGGCATGTCGAGGAACTTCTCAATTTCGGCGAAGTCCACAATCTCGTCGAAGTGCTGCTCGATGAACTTCTTCGAGTAGCCCAGAAGCGCGCCGTTCAGGTAGATGTTCTCGCGCGCCGTCAATTCCAAGTCGAAGCCCGCGCCCAGCTCGATGAGCGGAGCAATGTTGCCGTGGATGGAACACGTGCCCTTGGTGGGCTCCAGCACGCCGGCAATGATTTTCAGCATGGTGGACTTGCCCGAGCCGTTCGTACCCAGGATGCCGAATACGTCACCCTTCTTCACCTCGAAGGATACGTCGTCAAGCGCGCGGAATTCCT
This sequence comes from Gordonibacter faecis, assembly GCF_030077735.1. Lineage (NCBI taxonomy): Bacteria > Bacillati > Actinomycetota > Coriobacteriia > Eggerthellales > Eggerthellaceae > Gordonibacter > Gordonibacter faecis. The sequence continues at coordinate 6,158 of NZ_JASJEU010000019.1, forward strand.
TGAAGCGCAACTCGCGGCGCGCCAGTGCGATGGCGTATTCCTTGAGGCTGTTCAGCTGCTCGCTGGCCATGTTGAAGATCATAGACACGTGGTCAACCTTCACCATGGTGGCGCGGTTGTCGTCAGCGAAAACGGGCGGCTGGGCAGCGAGGGGCGTGGTATTGACATTCTCGGGCATGAAAACCGCCTAAACGTAAAGGATGAACTTCTTCTCGGAGGCCTTGAACACCAGCAGGCCCACAACGAAGGTGACAAGCGCTATGCCCAGGCAGATAAGCTGCTCTTGCAGGCCGGGCATGGTGTTGTACATGGCGATGGAGCGGAAGTATGTGACGTAGTGGTACATGGGGTTGAACACCTCGGCTGCCTGCAGCCATTCGGGAACCATGTCGATGGGGTAGAAGAGCGGGGTGGCGTACGTCCACGCGGTGATTACGACGCCCCAGAGATGGCACACGTCGCGGAAGAATACCGCCAGCGCGGATAGCAGCATGCCCAGCCCCGAGCAAAACAGCAGCATGAACACCAGAAGCAGTGGCAACGCGAGCAGGTTCCACGTGGGTGCTATCTGGAAAATCAGCATGACAATGACTACCGCAATGAGCGATATGGCGAAGTTCACCAACTGAAACAGCACTTTCTCCAGCGGAAAAATCATCTTCGACACGCGAACCTTTTTGATGAGGGGTGCGGAATCGAGGATGGAAGTCATCGCGCCGCTGGTTGAGTCGGCCATGAGCGCGAACAGCACGTTGCCGAGGATGAGGTACATGGGGAAGTTCGGTATATTGCCCCATTTGATCACGTTGGTGAACACGGCGGCCAGCACGCACATCATGAGCAGCGGGTTCAGTACCGACCACAGTACGCCAAGCACGCTGCGGCGGTACTTAAGCTTGAAGTCCTTCGACACAAGCGAGGTCATGGTGAACCAGTTGCGCTTGAAGTCGCTTTTGGTGCGTGTTGTCTGCATCGGCGGCATCCTAGCGGTTCTCGCGTCGCAGCGCCTCGTAGGCACGGAGCACATCGAGTTCGTACTGCTTGCGCGAGCCCTTCACCACGGTGTCAAGGATAAGACCGCACGAGTAAGCCAGAATGCCCACAAACACGAGCGCCACCGCAAGCAGCGCCGAGGGCAGTTTCGGCACGAGCCCCGTGGCCGCAAACTCGGCGATGACGGGGATGCCGGCAATGAGGCCCAGCACGCAGAATAGCAGCGCCACCCAGCTGAACAGGGCAAGCGGGCGGTAGTCCTTGAACAGCGACAGAATCATCATGAGCACTTTCATGCCGTCCGAGAACGTGTTCAGCTTGGACTCGGACCCTTCAGGGCGGTCGCGGTAATCGATGGGCACTTCAACGATGCGCCAGCGCTTGTCCACCGCGTGGATGGAAAGTTCGGTCTCAATCTCAAAGCCGGGCGAGAGTACCGGCATGGTTTTCGCGAACACGGCGTTGTAGGCACGATAGCCCGTCATGACGTCGGAGAATTCGAACCCATAAATCCACTTGATGAGTCGACGCACCAGGTTGTTGCCGAAGCCGTGGAAGGCGCGGTCGTTCTCTTCGCCGTAGGTGCCGTTGGAGAGGCGATCGCCCACCGTCATGTCGGCTTCGTCGGCCATGAGCGGCGCGAGCAGCGCCGGCGCGGACTCGGCGGGGTAGGTGTCGTCGCCGTCTACCATAATATAGTAGTCGGCATCGATGTCGCGCATCATCTGACGCACCACGTTGCCCTTGCCCTGGCGGCGCTCGACGCGCACCACGGCGCCATGTTCGGCCGCGATGGCACCCGTGTTGTCGGTGGAGTTGTTGTCGTACACATAAATAACGGCTTCGGGCAGGGCTTTCTTGAAGTCGTCGACCACTTTGCCGATGGTGATGGCCTCGTTGTAGCAGGGGATGAGCACCGCCACCGTGCCCTTGTTTGCGCGTGTGCGTGACGCCTCGGTTACCTGTTGCACGTGTTGCTCCTGTTCGTTCGGTTCGAATATCGTACCCGAAAGGTGCATGCGATGCCAGACACACCACTCATTTTCCGGATGAACCGCGGTTGTTGAGCCGTTGCCGCGCGGTTACGAACGGCTGAAACCCCTCATGGTAGAATCGGGGCGCCGGCTTCTCCCCAAGCCCCGTACCCGATCGGACAGGTGGCTTTTTCGCTCATGGAACAGCTCACACGACCTTCCGAGCGCAAGCGCGTCGCGCTGTTTGCACTCATTCTTGCCTTAGTTCTTGTTGCTTCGGTGGCCTTCACCATTGTGGCGTCGCAGCGGGCGACCGATGCGGCCATCGAGTCGGTGAGCGAGGTGTATTTGCGCGAGTTAAGCGATCGAATGGTGTCCGAATTTAACGCTGGGATGGAGAACAAGTTTGTGCAGGTAGAAACCGTGGGGGCCGTGCTTGCGCTGTCCGCTCCCCACGATGAAGCGCAGGCGCGCGAGGTGCTTTCCGCCTTGGAAGTGGACGATGGATATGCGTTTTTGGCTCTCATGGATGAGAGCGGCGCACTGTTTACCTGCGATGGCGAGAAGTCTGCCGATGTGACGAGCGAAGTGTGGGCGGGCGGCGATCCGGTGGTGGGCTACCGCGACGCGAAGGGACGCGCCGTTGCTCTGAGCGGCGAAACCATTGCGCTGACGGAGAAGATAGACCCGGTGGCGTGCGGGTCACGCACATTCACCGGCGTGGTGGCGGGGTTTGCTGTGGATGGGCTGGCCAATCGGCTGAATTTGCAGACGAGTGACAATAGTTCAAGTTCGTCTGTGCTGATGAACAAGGAAGGCATCTGCCTGGTGGGATGCGAGGGCGGGCCATCCGTGGGTGATGATATCCTCGGTGCGATTGAGGGTTCGAGCGCGTATAAGCCGCAGCGGGATATGGCGTCGGTGCGCGGTGATCTGGCGCGGGGTGAGGCAAGTATGGTGCCGCTATCGGCGGAGGGCGGCCGCGAGTATATGTATTTTCGCCCCATGATGGATGGCGCGTGGTATTTGTGTACGGCCATGCCCGACGGCGTGGTTGATGGGGACATTGAGGCGTTGAGCGGCACACTGCTGGGCAACGCGGTGGCCATTGGAGCGGTGTTAGCGCTGGTGGTGGGCGCGTCGTTTCTCGTGTACTTTTTGCTGACACGGCGCAACACCCGGCTGCTTGCGGAAGAGAAGAACCGGGCCGAGGCAGCGTTTGAGCAGGCGCGTCAGGCGAGTATGGCCAAAACTGAGTTCCTTTCGCGCATGTCGCACGAAATTCGCACGCCTATGAACGGCATTATGGGTATGACGGCCATCGCGCTGCGAAGCATCGGGGACGATGAGAAGGTGCGCATCTGCCTGGAGAAGGTGGCGCTGTCGTCGGATCATCTGTTGTCGCTGATCAATGACATTTTGGACATGAGCAAAATTGAGAGCGGCAAGATTGAGATTAAGCACGAGGAATTCGACCTGTGCCGCTTCGTGAGCTCGCTCGACGCGGTGTTTACGGCGCAGGCGGCCGAGCATGGCATCGACTACCGCACGGAGGTGGACGCGGAGGTGCCCACGTGTTTGGTGGGCGATCCGCTGAGGTTGAACCAGGTGATCTACAACTTGCTGGGCAATGCGCTCAAGTTCACGCCGGAGGGCGGGCGCGTGACGTTGCACGTTGAACGCGTGCGGGAAGAGGGCGAACCTGAGCGTGCGGGCGTGCGGGTGCGCTTCTCGGTGAGTGATACGGGATGCGGCATCTCGCCGGAGTTCATGCAGCGGATTTTCGAGTCGTTCGAGCAGGGGGATGCGCACGCGCAGCGCGGTTCGAAGGGCACGGGGCTGGGGCTTGCCATCACGAAGCGCCTCGTGGAGTTGATGGGCGGGCGCATCAGCGTGCGCAGTGTGGTGGGAAGTGGTTCTACGTTTGTGGTTGACGTTCCCTTTGAACTGCCTGGTGGGGAAGGCGGCGCTGGTGCGTCGGAAGTGGGAGGCACGTTTGCGCATGGCATGGCGAGCGTGCACCCGGTTGGGATAGATGCAGAAGAGGTGTGTGACCTGACGGGCGTGCACGTGCTGGTGGCCGAAGACAACGAACTCAACCGCGAGATTGCGCTTGAGCTGATGGCTATGGCCGGCGCGCAGGCGGACGCGGCAACCACGGGGCGCGAGGCGGTTGAGCGGTTCGCTGAGTCACCGGAGGGGTATTACGACGTGGTGCTCATGGACCTGCAGATGCCCGAGATGGATGGGTGTGAGGCTGCGCGCACCATTCGCGCGATGAACCGCGCCGATGCCACGCGCGTGATTATTCTGGCAATGACGGCCGACGCCTTCACCGAGGATGAAGAGCGCAGCCGGGCCAGCGGCATGGATGGACACCTGAGCAAACCCCTTGCTATTCATCGGGTTTATGCCACAATAGATAGGTTTCTACAGGAGCGCCGACAGACGCGCTAGCGGCCGCGCGCGGCGGGGAAAGCCGGAAGGCGGGGCAGTGAAGAAGCTTATCGCTCAAATCATGAAGTTCGGCGTGGTGGGCGCCATTGCATTTGTTATCGACTACGGCCTGATGGTTCTGCTCACCGAGGCGTTCGGCGTGAACTACCTGGTGAGCGCCACTATCTCGTTCACCGCGTCCGTGGTATTCAACTACGTGGCGTCCATGCGCTATGTGTTTACGCACAAAGAAGGTATGAGTCGTCGCCGCGAGTTCATCATCTTTGTGGTGCTTTCTATTATTGGATTGCTCATCAATAACGGCTGCATGTGGGCTGGTGTGGAACTGCTCGGCATCCACTATATGGTGGTGAAGATTGCCGCCACGTTCATCGTCATGGTGTGGAACTTCGTCACCCGCAAAAAATTCCTCGACGCCGGCAACGAACCCGGCGAAATTCTGAGCGACATAGAATGACGGAGAAGTGAACCTTTAAAGATTTGTCGCACTTCTAGCGATCTTTTATTGCAGAGGAAAAGATTGCGAGTTAAAGCGACCAAGCATTTCTTCTTTGCTTAAAGCGAGGTTGAGAAGCGTTTTTCTCCTATCTTTTTTAAGACAGACAGATTAACGCGAGTGATTTGAATAGTTTAATGCGTTGTCATTGCTCCTACTTTAAAATTTCACTAATGTTTTAATGTCGACCTGAATCTTGAGTAGAACGATACTCAAGATTACGTCTGTGCTCCTTCGATATAAAATACTTGATAATTACGAATATCGAAGCATATCGCCCAAGGATAAACGTTTTCATTGTAAAATAGACAATATAGAGATAACCACCAATTATCGAGAGCCTTTCTTTAAAACAGCAGGAGAAACGCCTTGTCGCAAATACAATTGCTGCCTCATCAAAAAAGATTTATATGCCTGCTTACTAGAATCTGGGCCTCGCACGATTGTGTTGTGATAGAAGGGGCTTCTGGATGTGGAAAATCATTCTCATTTGAATATATGTTGGAAGAGTACCTTCAGTATGGATTTGACCAGGCGTTGTTATTTGACGGCGATGCTTTATATGATGATTGTGAGTATGCTCCCTTTAAAAATACAATTTCTGATCATTTACACAACAACGAAACGATCGTTACAAGAGGCATTGTAGAGGCAGCAAAAGACTTACCCGGAGGAAACACGATAAGTTTTCTCTTCGACACCCTATTCAATTTGGGGAAAAAGAACAATTTGGACATTCTGAACGAAGATGAAAGAATGATTCTTAACTATCTAAAACGAATTGTTCGAAACAAAAACACGGTTATCCTATTCGATAATATTCACCAGTGGGATCGCAGATCGCTACAACTTCTTAAGCATATCATCACCTCGGCGAATACTATAGCCTCCTCTTTCCCATATAAGGTGAAATTAGTAATGTCAGTAACGACCAATCAAGCAGGAGCAAATGTTGACTTAATAGAAAAAATAACTAATGATGTTCCTAAAAGCCACAAGCTATCTTTCCCCACAATGTCTCTTGAAGATTTTTCTGTTATTTTTCAAGAAAAAGCACAAAGAAGATTGCCTAAGAAGCAATTAAGACTGCTCTATAATTTAATTAATGGACACCTCAAAATATTGTTTGAGGTCGCAAGAGACATTAGATTCAATTCATTTGATTTCGACGAAACTCAGCAAAATAGCGTTAAGTATTTTCAGGCAATACTTTCAAAAAGGCTTCAAGAATTTGGTGCAACCGGAGACCAGATAGCTAACGTTCTTGAATATGCCTCCATACTTGGCAAAACATTTTCGTGCTTCGAGCTTTTAGTTGCAACCGATTCATCTAGATCAAAACTTGAAGAATTGATAAATGATTCTAATTCATTAAATTTAACCGAAGATGCATCGAAAAATGGCTACATTAAATTCGCCCACAGCATCGTTCATGAAATATTTAAGTCTCGAGTTGACTCAAATCATATTGATTATTACTATCGACTTTCAATTTGTCTAAAGGAGATGAAGCCCAGCCAGTACTTAAGAAGAGCAAGATATATGCTTGCTGCTGGCCGTGAAGAAGAGGCTGGCACGCTTTACATTCTCGAGTTTCTTCAACAATTGAGAAACTTTGGGAACATCCCCCAATCATTAATTCTAGAAGCGGAACTACATTTAGATAGCAAATTGACGAGCTATTTAACGTTAATGCAATCTGCATATTATTCGTATTCACAAAAAGACTATCCCACAACCTTGACAACATTAGACATGATACCGTCATATTATCGAACAGAACTCTTGGCGGAGCGCAATATCTTAAAACTTCGCTGCTTTTCCAAGCAGCTAGCATCAGAACCAATTGTTGAAGAGATCGCTCGCTTTACATCATGCGTTAAATCTGAGAAATTTAATGGCGAAAAAGAGGTTCGGGAAAGATTTATTCATGCGCTGATCACGGCAAATGCCCATCTTCGAGAGTTTAGATATGCAAGAGATCTGGAAGAAGAGTTGCTCTCAAGTCTCGAAGGAAGAATGAAATACGATTCTTCTGCTGAGATGAGAGTCTATTCAGTTCTGAGAAATGCCAATGCAATACATGGTGCAGAGGTGTCGCTTTGTCACGTAAGAAAAGCAGTAGAGTATTTTGAAAAACTGTTTTTCGATAACAACTGCTTTGTCTTAAGACAATACTACACCTCGCTCATCAACTACTCCGCGATGCTTATTATTAATGGTGAATTCATGGAGGCAGTGAGGCAGACACGCAAAGCACTATCTATTGAAAAGTGTTATCCCGATTTCCCTTTTCCTCGACCACAAATCTTAAGGAATAACTACGCGCTCGCCTCCTTTTTGTCTGGAAAAGCAACGGCGTCTGAGTGTGTTCTCATCTTTGAAGAAGTTCTCGGCTCGATTCCACAGGACTTAGCTGAAAGAATATTCTATGCTTCCAACTTAGCAATATTTCTAGCAATTAGCGGTTCGGTCACTCGAGCCTATCGAGTATTATTTAATGAAGCACAAAAACATGATATTGATAACGATAAAGAGGGAATATATCAGTATCGAACAGAAACCAACCTTGCAATATTTCAATATTTGCTCGGAGATAAAACTGCCTACGAAAATTTAAAGCGTATTACGAATGGATTGGATAATCTAATAAATGGCTCTTTCTTCAAAAAGAAAAATCAGGTCATTCTCGAAATTATGAAAGATGAAACACACTGCAATCCCCACGAATGGTTACATATTGTCCATTCTTTTTGTCATGATTATCAGGGAAAGCCTTGGGATTACTTCGGCCTAGGGTTTGCATTTGCGGCATTGTGTGACTGGGGAGTATGAAGAATTGATGCAGCAGCTTTTTAGTGTCAAGAATAATTGTGTATCAGCAGAAGAGTTTCTTTATTTGAGAAAACTTTTAGGTTGGTGCATCTACGATCTTGAGGAATTGCGTGTCGGACTACGTGGAAGCGTATTCAACGTTGGCATCTATCGTTTTGATACTATAGTAGGAATGGGGAGGATTGTGGGAGACTCCCGAATCTGCTTCTATCTTCAAGACATAATGGTTGATCCTTCTTTCCAAAATCAGGGTATAGGAACTGTAATAGTAGCGAGTTTGTTAGCTTACATCCAGACGAATGCGGTCAACTCAGCTTATGTTGGGCTGATGTCAAAATTAGGGAAATCAGGGTTCTATGAAAGATTCGGCTTTGTATCAAGGCCGAATGATCAAATGGGTCCAGGCATGGTCATTCCTTGTTTTGATTCCGACACTGTTGGTAATCAAACTGCTTCCAATAATTTTTGTGGCAAGTGTCGCGCAATTGCCGACCCAACAAGACATAGAATCATCGACTCATAATTAAGATTATTTTTAGTGAAGGCATAGTTAAAAGACATTCCTTTTGTCAAATGGGGATTAGCGGCAACATCGGTGATGAAGCACGTTCCATTTGAATCAACCCTAAAATCAACTCGCCCGAATCCTTCTATACCAAGCAATCGGGTAGCGTTAATCGTATGTTTTTCGAGTTCTCGCGATACAGAATCGTTTAGTTGTGAGTAGTCGTAGAAGTCAAATTTCAAATTTTTCCTAATTTCATAATCAAGAATAGTTTCATGTAGATGGTTTTCTCCGTATACCGATATACCAACAGGAAGAACGATTTCTATGAGGTGATTTACATTTATAACTGGAACTTCAACTTCATAGCCTTCAATGAATCTTTGAACAAGCACAGGTTGACAATAGAGTTCTGACAGTTCATTAATGAACGTGTCGCTCTTCTTACTGTAATTAAAAATATTTTCTTTTGAAAGGCCTATGCTAGAAGTTTCTCCATTTAGCTTTGCAATAATTTTCTCTCCCTCTTTTGGCCTACGATCGGAAAACCATCCATGTTGGGGAATGTAAAGATATTCGTCCGTAACTGGGAAATGGTTTGCCGCCAAAATGCTATCACAATGGTATTTGTTTCTGGTTAGGCTGACTGTATATGCATTGCTGTTCGTATGCCACAAACCGTTCATATCACAGAATGCCGGAATAAGAGATTTTCTGCCTATAGCAGTACCTTTTTGCGCGGTATTGATAACTACAATTTGTTTTCCAGACGATTTAAAGAAATTTTTCTCAATGCAGTCTTGAAGAAATGTATTCTCGTCAAAATATCCGCTAACTTCGAAACCTATATTTCTGAGAGTTTGGATAATTAATTCATATTGATTTAGAGTTAAGAATTCGGATACTACGGACGTTCCCCCAATGTAATCACAAAAACCGTCAGTTTTTTCCCTGATATTGGCCACAAGAATGATGTGACAATCTTCGATTCTCTGGAGCGCGATATTTTGGAGACACTTGAGTCTATCTAACATCTTCTCACATCCCGATAATTGGTGGTTATCAGGAGTTGGAAAATCTACTCTGTTCCTATTGGGCCGCCGACTAAGTCTCTTGGGTTTTTGCATTTCATGATTTCTCTTAGTTTGGTTGAGGTTACGTGGGTGTAGATTTCGGTGGTCTTTACTGAGCTGTGGCCGAGGAGGGCTTGGATGTAGCGGATGTCTACGTCGCCTTCGAGGAGCATCGTTGCGAATGTGTGCCTGAACATGTGTGGCGTTACGTGTAGCAGCACCCCCGCTTCGGAAGTGAGGCGGTTTAGTGCATTTCTTGCTGACTGCTCTGTGAGTCGAGCGCCAAATCGGTTGATAAAGAGCGCCTTACTGCTAGTTTCCTCAACACCCAATTCTGCGCGAAAGGCGTGAAGTGCCTTGAGGTAGACGGCAAAAGCAGATAACGTCTTGTCGCTTTCGATCTGAATCATTCGCTCCTTTGAGCCTTTACCCATGATTAAAAGACTCCTGCTGCCACTGTCGAAGTGGTGCTCGTCGAGTGAACAGAGTTCTGAAATGCGGATTCCGCTTGCGATGAGAAGTTCAGCAATCATCTTGTTTCGAACAGGGATGTAGTTGCTTGGGTCATCCGATGCCTCTAAGGGTTCTCCGATGATGCGTTTCAAATCAACGAGTGGAATGGTTCTCGGAAGTCTTTTTGGCTCCTTGATTCTTACTTCAATGAGGTTAAACGGATCCTTCGCGCGATTTCGCGAATAGAGATGCGCCGAAAAAGCTCTTATTGACGCGATTTTGCGTTTAGCGCTGCTCGGTGCATATGTTGCATTCATGAAAGCGAGGTATCCGAAAATGGCTCGCTCCCCAAACTGCATCTTATTTTTGTGGAGCCACTCTTCAAACTGCCTGAGATCACACCGATACGCCTTGATCGTTTTAGCATTCAGTCTTCTAATCTGCTGGCAATAGGTAAGGTATTCGGCGACAGCGCTCGTCAAGTCGGTCATATCTTCTCGCTTTCATCGGTTTTACACGAAAGCGATTTTGACATGAGGAGGGAAGGTGAAATATATGATGATTGATTCGATCAGTGAATTGCTGGCGAAGAAAGCTGGTGCCCTTGACAGGATTCGAACCTGCGGCTTTCTGCTCCGGAGGCAGACGCTCTATCCCCTGAGCTACAAGGGCACGCCGCACGATTATACGCTATGATGGATGAAAACTACCCTCAAAGCGAAGGATCTTCAAATTCATGGACGAGACTATACTCATTGAACGTATGGGTTATGAGGCTGAGGCTGTGGGGCATCTGGGGAGTGGGAAGACGGTGTTTGTGGCGGGCGGGGTGCCTGGTGACGAGGCTGTTGTTGAGGTGGTGGAAGAGAAGCCAACCTTTGCCCGCGCGCGCATTGTGAGCCTGGTGGAGCCCTCGCCTGCGCGCATCGCACCCACGTGTGGGGCAGGGGAGGCATGCGGGGGATGCCCCTGGCAGCACTTGTCCTACGAGGCGCAGCTTGAGGCGAAGCGCGCCAACGTGGTGGCGGCGCTTGTCCGCACGGCGCACTTCGATGCCGAGCGCGCCGAGGCCCTCGTGCAGCCCTGCCTGCCGAGCAAACGTCAGTGGGGGTATCGCAACAAGCTGGAGCTGGGCGCGCGTACCGACGAGCACGGCACCTTCCAACTGGGATTTCATCGCGAAGGTACGCACGACATCGCCACGCCGGGCACTTGCCCGCTGGCACACGACGCCATCGCGAAGGCGCCGAAGGCGTTGCGCGGGGCACTCAAGTTTGCCCAAGGGTCGTCCGACCTGGGCATCTTCCGCGTGGGGGTGCGCCACAGCCTGCGCACGCGCGACCTAGAAGTGGCGCTCTGGACGACGCCCGGCGCCTTCCCGCGCGCACACATAGCGAAAACGCTCAAGAGCGCCATCAAGGCCACCAGCATTGTGCGCGTCATGGCTGACCCGGGCAAAGCGCGCAAGATCAAAGGTGTGGAAACGCTTGACGGCAAAGGCTGCTGGGAAGAAGAGTTGGCCGGTGCGCGCTTCCTCACCAGTGCGCCATCGTTTTTCCAGGTGAACACCGCACAGGCTGAAAAACTTATCCGCACAGTGGTGGAGGGCCTCGGCGGCACCTGGGGCGAAGAAGGCCCTGAAGGCCTTGAGGGGCTCTACGTCGCCGATCTGTATGCCGGTGGCGGCACGTTTTCGGTTCCGCTTGCGCAGGCGGGGGCCGACGTGGTTGCCGTTGAAGCGGCGGGCTCGTCGGTGCGTGACTTGCGCCGCAACGCCGACATGAATGAGGTTGACATCGAAGTGGTGGGCGGCGATGCCGCACGTGAACTCCCTGAGTTGGGTGAGCTGGACGCGCTGGTGGTGGACCCACCGCGCGCGGGCTTGGCCGATGGCGTGGTGGATGACATCGCGGCCGCCGCTTCGACGCGGGTGGCCTACGTGAGCTGCAACCCCGCCACCTGGGCGCGCGACGTGGAGCGCTTCGAGGCGCGCGGCTATCGGTTGGTCTCGGTGCAGCCGGTTGACATGTTCCCGCAAACCTACCACGTGGAAGTGGTCAGCATCTTCACGCGCCGGTAAGCGCGCGTTGCACCGAGCTAGGTCAAAGGTGCCGCGCGCCTGGCGGTCAAAGCGCAGTGGATGTTATACGATTTTTCTTGTTTCGGCTGGGTTACCTGCTAAAATTCGCTTTCGTATGCGGTACACCGCCCATGTTCGCGTGGGCGCGAACGTAAAGACGAACGAAAGAACGAAAAGGAGCCACCCATGGCTATGTACACGCCCGAATACCAGCCGACCGGCGATGAGATCGCCGTCATCACCACGTCTAAGGGCACCATTCGTGTGCAGCTCCACGGCAAGGATGCCCCCATTCACGTGGGCAACTTTGTGGAGTTGGCGCGCAAGGGCTTTTACGACAACCTGAAGTTCCATCGCTATGTGCCGGGCTTCGTCATCCAGGGTGGCTGCCCGAACACGCGTGACCTCACTTCCGAGGAAGTGGTGAACGTCTCGAAGAGCGGCCGCTCCCGTCTGGGTACCGGTGGTCCGGGCTACTCCATCAAGGAAGAGTACACCACGAACCCGCACAACGAGCACAACGATGGCACGCTGGCTATGGCGCGCTCGCAGGATCCGAACTCGGCCGGCTCGCAGTTCTACTTCTGCCTGGGCGAGCAGCCCATGCTGGACTCGGGCTACACCGTGTTCGGCGACACGCTGGAGGGTCTCGATGTCATCGGGAACCTGCGCGTGGGCGATGTGATCGAGCACGTGGAAATCGAGAACGCTGCCGAGTAAGCGCCCGCGTAGTCGCCGGCCATCCTCGACCAAGTAGGTAAGGAAGCAGATGAACAACGACCTATTCCAGCAAGCCCGCGCAGCGTATGCTGCGAAGGATTACGAAGGCGCGCTCGCCGCGTTTACCCGGTGCTTGCAGGACGGAAGCCATCCGCTGGCGCCCGGCGAGATGGGGCTGCTTTATCATCAGATAGGCAACTGCCTGGTGAAGCTCAAGGATTGCAATGAGGCAATTCAGGCGTACACCCAGGCCACGGCCGATGCAGCCTACGATGCCTGCGGGGCTGTGAACTACAACTTGGGCATGGCGTATGCCGCTTTGCATGACTACGAAGATGCGGTGAAGCACTTCGAAATTGCCGTGTCCGATGCGAAGTACGACACGCCGTACAAGGCCTACACCGGCATGGGCAACGCGCTGTTGAAGCTGGGCAAGTCCGCCGAGGCGGGCGTGGCCTTCCGTGAGGCGGCGCTCGACGAGGGCAACCCCGATCCTACGAAGGCCCTGCTCAACCTGGGCGTGTGCTTCATGGCGCTCGACCGTCCGGCCGATGCGGTGGCCTCGTATGAGAGTGCGCTGCAGTTCGACATGCAGCCCGACACGAAGAACAAGCTGTACGCGAACCTCGGCCAGGCCTACGTGGCATGCGGCCAGATGCAGAAGGCGGTCAACGCCTTCGAGCAGGCCATTGCCAGCAAGACGTACTACCTGTCCGACTCCGCAAGCGTTGACTACCAGCGCGCCATTGCGGCGGTGGCCCAGGGAACGTCCGAAATCACGCAGGTCATTCCCTCGGTGGCGGCAGACATGTCCGGCTTGGACGTGACGGCCGACGGCACGGCCGTGTACGCCGAGCAGGACCCGTACGCCTACGGCGAGCAGGACCCGTACTATTACGCCGATTCCTACGGGGATCAGCCCTATCCCGCCTCCGAAGGCTCCGATCGCTTCTTCAACGCAAGCGACGAAGAGCTGGAAAAGTGGTCGAAGGGCCTGGCGAAGCAGGATCGCAAGCGTCGCAACGTGGGACTGAAGTTCCTCGTGGTGCTGATTTTGCTGGTGTTGGTGGCATTCGGCGCGGCGGTATTCCTGTACACGCAGGGCTGGGGTTACCCGTCGCAGGAAACGGTGGCGAAGGAGTTGCTGGCCAACCCTGAGGCTGCCGTGTCCACCGTGTTCGCCAAAGAGGTGGACAGCGAGCGGGCGCAAACTATGATTGACCCGGTGGTTGCCGACCCGAACGCCGTGGTGAATGGCGTGGATAAGTCGATGAGTAACTCGACCGTCTACCTGACGGCCAAGACCGAGCAAGGCGGGGACATCCAGTACAAGGTGTCGCTCGTGCGCGATATGATAGGCTGGAAGGTGTCCAATATCGAGCCCTACTTCGCAAGTCAGAATTAACCAGGTTCACCGAAAGTGCGCGCACCCGCGCGCACTTTCTTCATGTTAAGAGAACGAGAAAGGGAGCTACCTATGGCAGTGCAGAAGACCTACACCATGATTAAGCCCGATGGCGTGCGCAACGGCCACATCGGTGAGATCGTCAATCGTTTCGAGCGCGCGGGCCTTACCATCGAGCGCATGGAGCTGGGCATGGTGACCGACGAGCAGGCGAAGGCCAACTACGCCGAGCACGAGGGCAAGCCGTTCTACGAGGGCCTCATCTCCTACATCACCAGCGGTCCCGTGGTGAAGATGGTCGTGTCCGGCGAGGGTGCGGTGGCGAAGTGCCGCTCGCTCATGGGTGCCACTAATCCGGCAGAAGCCGCCCCCGGCACGATTCGCGGCGATTTCGGCCTTATCATGGATGAAAATGTCATTCATGGATCGGACAGCCCCGAATCCGCAGAACGTGAGATCGGGATTTTCTTCGCGTAAAAGCTCCGATCATCGTATAGGCACAAAAAGCCAGACGAGAGAAGGACGAGAGCATGCTCTACCGCGTCATTGATGCAGCCGAGTTGCCCTCGCTCGTGTCGGCGTTCATGGAAACCTACGAAGTGGTAGCTCCGGTCAAGCGTGACCGGAGCTACGTGTTCGAGGCCGTCCATTCATTCGACGACATTGAGCTGGGATACGACACCACCATCTCCTCCCCGAAGAAGTACTTCTTACCGCCGACGGAAACGCTGTTTCCGTTCGACGCGCGCGACAACGAGGTTGCCGCGTTTGCGGCGGAGATCACCCCCCGCGTTGTGTTTGGCGCTCATGCGTGCGACATCAATGCGCTGAACAGGCTTGATCTTGTATTCCGCGACGGGCGCATGCCCGACCCATACTACGTGGCCCGACGCAAAGCCACGCTCATTGTGGGCATCAGCTGCACGCCCACCGAGACGTGCTTCTGTCATTTGTGGGGCGCCGACGAGGCCCGCTTCGGCTACGACCTGTTCCTGCAAGACATTGGCGACCGCTACCTGGTAAGCATCTCAAGTGTGGAAGCCGCGAACATTCTTGAAGCGGCGTGCAACCCCCGTGTGGCCACCGACGAAGACCGTATTGCGTTTCGTCATGCGGCGCGGCGGCGTCAGGCTGCGTTCAGCGAGGACATTCCCGACATCCAGGACGTGGCCATGCTCATGGACGCGTTCCACAAAGACCCGTTCTGGGAAGAACTCGGCGGGCGCTGTTTGGCCTGCACGGCGTGCTCGGCCGTGTGCCCGACGTGCTTCTGCTTCGACATTCGCGACACGCTTGACCCCGATGGCAAGACGGGCCGGCGCGAGCGCACGTGGGATTCGTGCACGTCGCCGCAGTTTGCCGAGGTAGCAGGCGGGCACAACTTCCGCGCTGACGGCCGCAATCGCGTGCGCCACCGCATGTATCACAAGCTGAACGGCTTCTTGGCCAACCACGACCGCATGCTGTGCGTGGGTTGCGGGCGCTGCGTGAAGGCCTGCAAGGCAAACATCAACCCCATTGAAGTGCTGAAATTCTTCGCGAGGAAGGGGGCGCAAGATGCCGAGTAGCTGTGCGGTTTCCACGGTGCAGGTGAAGCCCTTGGCTGCCGAGCCCGCCCCGCTGACGGGCGACGAAATGATGGCTGCGAATCCGTATCGCCCCTGGCCAGCGCGTATTACATCCATCGTAGATCTCACGGCCACGGAAAAGCTGTTCGAATTCCGGCTTATCGACGACCGCATTCGCGACGCATTTCACCATGAGCCCGGCCAGTTTGTGGAAGTGAGCATCTTCGGCGTGGGCGAGGCGCCCATCTCCATTTCCAGCTCTCCCACGAAGCGCGGCTTTATTGAGCTGTGTGTGCGCCGCGCGGGCACGTTCACCACGGTGCTGCACAACATGCAGTGCGGCGACATTGTGGGGCTGCGCGGACCGTTTGGCCGCGGCTTTCCCATCGAGGAAATGAAGGGCCACGACATTTTGCTGGTGGCGGGCGGCCTTGGCATTGCGCCGTTGCGTTCGCTCATCAACAACATTCACGACGAACGCAGTGAATTCGGCAAGGTTACTATTATTTACGGGTCGAAGAACCCCTCCGAGGTGATGTTCCGCCAGCAGTTCGAGATGTGGCGCCACCGCAAGGACTTCGACTTGTATCTGACGGTCGATCATCCCGACGACACGTGGGATGGCGAAGTGGGCCTGGTCACAAAGCCGTTTGAGCACCTGGAGATAGACGCGTCGAACACGTATGGCGCGCTTTGCGGCCCGCCGGTGATGTATCGTTTCGCCATTGACGAGATGCGCAAGAAGGGCATCAGCTACGACCACATTTACGTGAGTTTCGAGCGCCACATGAAGTGCGGCATGGGCAAGTGCGGCCACTGCCAGATTGGACACCAGTACGTGTGCATTGATGGGCCGGTGTTCAACTACTGGGAAGCCAAGAACATCCAGGGGTCGATGTAATATGACGAACACAAGCGGACAGTGTATCGCCTGTCAGGACATGCCGAAGACGCCGCGCGTGGTGGTGGTGGGACTGGCCAGTTGCTTTGGCTGCCAACTACAAATCACGAACGCTGAGGCGCACCTCATGGAGATGCTTGGCCAAATTGACCTGCGCTACTGGCAGCTGACCTCGAGCGACCCCATGCCCGAGGACTTCGACGTAGCCGTTATTGAAGGCGCCATTACCACCGAGGAAGCCGAGGCCACCGTGCGGCAGGTGCGCGAGCGCGCCGCTACCGTTATCACCGTGGGTGCGTGCGCCACGACGGCAGGCATCCCCGGCATGGCCGCCGCGGGATTCATTGAGCGGCCTGCTCAGGTATACGAACATGTGCCTGCGGCCTGCGGCGAAATGATTGCCCCGCGCCCGGTGCAGGCGGTCATCGATGTGGACTTCGAGGTGCGCACGTGCCCGGTGGACACGCTCGATTTCGTGGACGTGCTGCAACGCGCGCTTTATGGGTCGAACAAAGCGGTGCCCACGCGCACGATGTGTGGCGACTGCAAGCGCAACGAAACATGCTGCTTCTTCGGCAAGGGCGAGTTGTGCTTGGGCCTGGTCACCCGCGCCGGGTGCGGTGCGCGCTGCGTAAACTTGGGCCGCCCCTGCAACGGCTGCCGCGGCCTTTCGCCCGATGCGAATTTGCCCTCGGCGCGTGAGGCGTGCGAGCGCTACGGCGTGTCGGTGGCCGATTTCGATCGCGCACTTGAGATGTTTAACCAGGTGAACCCCGCCCTTCAGGCGAGCGAGTAGGGAGCTTTCATGACGAAAACCGCCATACACGTAGACCACATCGCCCGCGTAGAGGGTCACGGCAATGTGCACGTGGTCATTGAAGACGGCGTGGTAAAAACCGTTGAGATGAACGTGGTTGAGCCGGCGCGCCTGTTCGAAAGCATGGTACGCGGGCGCAGCTATCGCGAGGTGTCCTACATTTCGTCGCGCATCTGCGGCATCTGCTCGGCGAGCCACGTGGTCACCGACCTCAAGGCCATCGAGCGCATCTTCGGCGTTGAGGTGACGCCGCGCACGCGCGCCCTGCGCGAGCTGTTGGTGTACGGGTCCTACCTGCAAAACCACGCAACGCACCTGTTCGTGCTGGCCGCGCCCGACTTCGTGGGGCAGGTGAGCGTGTTTCCCCTGGCCGAGACCAACCCTGAGCTGTTCGAGCAGGCGCTCGGCCTCAAGGCGCTTGGCAATGAGTTGTGCACGAAGGTGGGCGGGCGCTCCATTCACCCCATCACGGCGGTGGTGGGCGGCTTCACGCACGAGATCAGCGCGCAGGAATACCTTGAGCTGGCCGAGAAGATGGACGCGGCGGGTGCGTTTGCCGCGGCGGCCGTCGATTTGTTCCACGGCTTTACGGTGCCTGACATTGCCACGGCGGGCGACATGCTGGCCATGGTGGAGCCCGACTACTATCCGGTGGAGTGCTCGAACACCGCGCGCTTCTTGGAGGCGGGCATCGAGTTTGACGCGAATGACGTGGAGAAACACCTGGAAGAGTACGACGTGCCGCATTCGGCGGCGCTGCTCGCGCGCGTACGCGACACCGGCACACCGTTTTTCACGGGTGCACTCGCGCGCGTGAACGCCTCGTGGGAGCACCTGGGGCAGAAGGCCAAGATGGCCGCCGCGAAGGCGGGCTTGCGTCCGCCGGAGAAGAACCCCTTCATGAACAACGTGGCGCAGGCCGTGGAGTTGGTGGACGCGCTCGATCGCTGCGCGGGCATCTGCCGCGCGCTGGCCGAGCCGGGCGCCATTGAGGGAGGCAGCGAGCCGGTGTCCTTCGAGGTGCGTGCGGGCCGCGGCGTGGGCTTCACCGAAGCACCGCGTGGCGCGCTCTTCCACGACCTGGAACTGGACGATGAGGGTAACGTAGTGCACGCCTCCATCATGACGCCTACGGCGCAAAACGTGGCGAACCTGGAGGCTGACATGCGCCTTCTGGCCGAAAAGCTGGTGGCCGAAGGGGCCGAAGAGGACGCCATCCGCCAGGAAATAGAGAAGCTCGTGCGCGCGTACGACCCGTGCCTCAGTTGCAGCGTCCACTAGGTTCCTTCAACCATGAATTAACACGGGGGGCATGTTCGCCGAAGCGACGGGTGTGCCCCTCGTGGATTTTCAACAGGGGAGCAACGCCTGTGCTAGAATTCGATTTTACTTGGAATCGAGATTCAAGGGGTTTGCCTCTATGTCCTTTTTAGACGTGTTCTCGGGTCTGACCGGCCAGATGTCGACGGACATGGCCATCGACCTCGGAACTGCCAATACGCTGGTCGCCATTACGGGTGAGGGTATCGTCATCAACGAGCCTTCCGTCGTTGCCATCGAGAAGAGCACCCATCGCGTGCTCGCCGTTGGTCACGAGGCGAAGAACATGATCAACCACACGCCTGAGGCGTTTTCGGCAGAGCATCCGCTGAAAGATGGCGTTATCGCCGACTACGACGTAACCGAAGCTATGCTTTCGGCGTTTATTAACAAGGCTGCGGTGCGCAAGTATCCGTGGCAGGCGAAGCCGCGCATCGTCATCTGCATCCCGTGCGGTGCCACTTCGGTGGAGAAGCGTGCGGTGTTCGAGGCCGCCATTCAGGCGGGCGCGCGTCAGGCCTACCTCATCGAAGAGCCCATGGCGGCCGCTATGGGTGCCGACTTGCCCGTCACCGAGCCCACGGGCTCCATGGTGGTTGACATCGGCGGCGGCACCACGGAAGTGGCCGTTATCTCGCTTGGCGGCATCGTGACCTCGTCGTCGCTGCGTCTGGCGGGCAACCGCATGGACGAAGCCATCGCCATGCACCTGCGCGACCTTCTGGGCATCAAAATTGGTGAGCGCACGGCCGAAATCATCAAGATCAAGATTGGCTCCATTCTGCCGTTTGAGGACGGCCGCGAGCGCGACATGATCATTTCCGGCCAAGACGTTATCACCGAGCAGCCCAAAGAGGTGACCATTCAGTCCGAAGATGTGCGTGCGGCCCTGGTGGCACCCTGCGAGGAAATGGTTGTCCACATCAAGGAAACGTTCAAGAAGACGAACCCGGACTTGGCGTCCGACATCATTCAGAACGGCATCCTGCTCACGGGCGGCGGTGGCCTGCTTTCGGGCCTCGACCGGTACCTCACCGACAAGCTGGAAATTCCCGTGTGGGTGAGCGAAACGGCGCTCACGAACGTGGTAACTGGCTGCCTAAAGGTGCTCGAGACTCCGACGGCGCTCAAGCAAACCCTCATGCGATCGAAGTAAGGCCTGAGCCCCTCCCGCATGGCCCTTAACTTCCAACAGAACGGTTCGGCATCAATGAGACGGGTGCTTCTCGTCGTGCTGCTTGTTGCCTCCCTGGCGCTGGCGACGCTCTACGCGCGCGAGGGTGAAAACGGCCCGCTGCACACCGTGCAAAACGCGGTGGCCGGTGCCGTGGCGCCGTTCAAGTTCGCCGGTGCGGCGGTTGATGATGCCACCTCGTCGATGGGCGACGGCTTGGCCGACCTCACGGCTGACGAAACCTCGCTCACTAGCCTGCGCGAAGAAAACCAGCAGCTCCGCAACCTCCTGTCCCAGGCCGACGAGTACAAGCAGGAAGCCGAGCGCCTGGAAGGCTTGCTGAACCTCAAGAACTCCTACGACATTGACGGCGTGGCCGCGCGCGTGGTGGGCAAGAGCATCGAGGCGTATGACCAGTTCATTACCATTGATGCGGGCTCGGCTGATGGCGTGAATACCGGCATGACGGTGATGGGTTCCTCGGGCGTGATTGGGCAGGTGTTCCGCACGACGGAGCGCACGGCTGATGTGCGCCTGCTCACGGATTCGAAGTCGGGCGCGGCGGCGCTCGTGCAGTCAAGCCGGGCCGAGGGTATCGTGCGCGGCTCGCTTGAGGGCCTACTGTATTTGGAGAACATCGACGAAACGAAGGTGCCGCAGGTGGGCGATGTCATTGTGACGTCGGGCCTCGGCGGCAGCTACGTGCGCGGCCTCATTATTGGCACCGTGGTGCGCGTGGACACGGCTGCGGGCAACGCCACGGGGCGCATTGTGGTGTCGCCGAACGACACCGCCGCCTCGCTTGAAGAAGTGCTGGTGGTGAAAAGCCTGAACTCCGAAGGCGCGCTGGGCAACACGGCGCAGAACGGCGGCAACGCGAATGCTTCTGGCGACGCAGGCACCACCGATGGCGATGGCGACGCCACGCAGGACGGCACCAACGACGACCAGGAAGGGGGCGAAACCTCATGAGTGAGACCCGTGATCGCGTGGCGCTGATAGTGGGCGCGGTGCTGGCGGTGCTTTTGCAGGTGATGCTTGCCCCCAACATTGCCGTGTTTGCGGCCATGCCGAACTTCGTGGCGGTGTACGCGCTGCTGGTGGCTATTGTGCGTCCGACCACGTCCGGCCCGGTGCTGCCCTTCGTGCTGGGACTGACGTTTGACCTCGTGTCGGGTGGCCCGGTGGGGGCTATGGCGTTTCTGCTGGTCCTGGTCACGTTTTTGGCGTCGCGCGCCTTTATGGTGCTCGACAACGATACGCTGTTCATGCCGCTGGTTATTTTCATGGTAGGCATGCTGGTGGTGGAGACGCTCTACGGCGCGCTGCTGATGGCGTTTGGTTTTGATGCCGGAGCGCTTGACGTGTTCATCTACCGCGCGCTGCCGTGTGCGCTCTACGACTGCGCCATCGGCCTCATCCTCTATCCGCTTGCCGCGCGCGTGCTCGCTCTGGCCACTCCTGCCCAGCCCGGCTCGCCGCACCTCCGCTAAGGGGCGTCTCGTATGGTAGCCGCCCTCATCGCCGCAGCCATCACGTTGGTGGTGGCCCTCGTGGTCATCGTTGTTGTATTCGCCGTGCGTAACCGTACGAAAACGCCCTATGCTGGCCAGAAGAAAAAAGATGTGCGCTCGGTGGGTAACGTGGGCGTGTCCTCGTCGCTGGGGGCGGGCGGCAAACACGGGGGTGGCGGTTCGTCCGCACCGCGCGTGTCTTCGTCGCAGCCGGCGTCCAAAAAGCCTGCTGATGGGCTCAAGTCCCGCTTCGCTGCCATTGGTGTGCTGGCGGCGGCTATCTTCGGTTCGCTTTCCGTGAAGCTGTGGAGCATGCAGGTGATGTCGTCGGAATACTACGCCGGCCTCTCCGCTGAGAACAAGTACACCGTGGTGCCCACGCCCGCGCCTCGCGGCTGCATCTACGATGCCGACGGCGTGGCTCTCGTGAAGAACCGCTCGATGCTTACCGTGTTGGCTGATGCCGATGTGGCGAGCGATCGTGATGTGGTGCAGCGCTTATCCACGGTGCTTGGACTGCCTTATAACGTGGTGCGCCAACGCATTCAAGATGCCACCTCAGGTGCGCAAAGCCAGCGCGTGGTGGTAAGTGATGCGCGTCTGCGCGACGTGGCCTTTATTTCCGAACACGCCGATGCGTTTAAGGGTGTGTCGGTTGAAACGCGCACGGTGCGCGAGTATCCCTTCGGTGCTCTGGCAGCCCATGTGGTGGGCTACACGGGAGCAGTGAATGAGAAGAACCTGGCGTCTGCGAGCAACGGACGTACCATTGAGCTCGGTGACTCAGTGGGGCAGGCGGGCGTGGAATACGTTTACGACGACCTGTTGGCGGGTGACCATGGCCAGCGTACCGTCATCGCCGATGCTGACGGCAACGTGGTGGAAGTGGAAAGCGAAACGCAGCCCACGCGTGGCTCCGATGTGACGCTCACCATTAAAGCACCCGTGCAGTACGTGTGTGATCGCGCCCTTGCTGCGCTCATCGCTCCTGAAAACGGTACCATTGGCACCGGCAAAGGCTGTGCGGGCGCAGTGGTAGTCATGGATGTGCGCGACGGCGGTATAGCGGCACTGGCGAGTTATCCCACGTTTGAACCTGGCTTGCTCACCGGCAGTATTTCTAACGAGGTGTGGGATACCTACGATTCGGATGAGTCGTACCATCCTCTGCTCGACCGCGTCGTTCAGGGCGAATACCCCGCTGCCTCCACGTTTAAGGCATTCACCGGTTTGGCCGCCCTCAAGTATGGCTTCGCCGGTGGCGGCAGAACGTGGGATTGCGGTGGCTCGTGGGATGGGTGGCATACCGGCGTGGAACAGAAGTGCTGGAACCACTCCGGCCACGGCATACTTGATTTCCGCGGCGGTATTGTGAATTCATGCGACGTGGTGTTCTACGACATCGCGAAAAGCTTCTTCGATGCAAGTGTCCTTGGAGGTAATGCACACCC
Source organism: Gordonibacter faecis (assembly GCF_030077735.1). Lineage (NCBI taxonomy): Bacteria > Bacillati > Actinomycetota > Coriobacteriia > Eggerthellales > Eggerthellaceae > Gordonibacter > Gordonibacter faecis. Next base: position 28,894 of record NZ_JASJEU010000019.1, read on the forward strand.
CACCGTGAGCGATACGGCCATGCAGGACGAGGTGGAGAAGTACGGCTTCGGTAAAAAGACGGGCATCGATCTTCCTGGTGAAACGGTTGGTCGTATTCCCACGCCGGAGTGGAAGGCCGAGCGCTGGCGTGATGTGCCGGCGGAGATTCCCTGGAAGGGTGGCGACTCTACGAACATGGTTATCGGCCAGGGAGATGTGTTGGTCACACCCTTGCAGGTGGCCGTGGCGTACGGTGCTATTGCAACCGGTAAGCTTATGAAGCCGCATGTGCTGAAAGAGGTGCGCAACGCAAGTGGGGCCGTAGCGGCTACGGTGGAACCAGAAGTTGTTGGCGAACCTGACGTTGATCAGGCGAACCTTAACATCGTACGCGACGCGTTGCGTGGGGTAGGTACCGAAAACGCCGAGTTGGTGGCACTGTTCAACCAGTTCGGACTTGACCCGGCCACGGTAGCTTGCAAGACCGGTACCGGTGAGAAGGCGGGCCAGGAGGATTACGCCTGGTTTGCGTGCTATGCCCCCTACGACGACCCCAAGTACGTGGTAGCCTGCGTGGTGGAGCAGGGCGGTGGCGGTTCAGCCGTAGGTGCACCGCTCGGCATTGAAGTGCTGGCCGCGGCGCTCAAGTGTGATGCAGGCGAACTGACCGAGGTGGCACCGGTAGCAGGATCCACCGGCAAGTCGCAACCGCTGGCCACGTCGGGTTCCTCGGGACGAACCGACTAGGAAGGGAGGGATACGCTATGGCGCAACCGCCGCAGATAGATACCGTGCGCGCACCCGACAGGTCTGTGTCCGATGCCACGCGTACGCGCAGGTTTCCCTCGCTTAACCTGCCGCTTCTTGTGGTGGTGGTCCTTCTGTCGGGCTATGGGTTGGTGATTTTATATTCAGCGGTGCAGGGCGAAGAACGCTTCGAATTCTCAAAGCAGTTGGTCGGCGTGGCTTTGGGTGTGGTGGCCATGATAATTATGTGGCGCTTCGACTACCGTCGCTTGTCGGAAGCAACGACCTTCCTTCTCGTCGTGAATGTGGTGCTTATCCTCTCGCCCCACATTCCCATCATCGGCACCGATGCGGGAACAAGTACCTATTCGTGGATTAACGTGGGCATTCAAGTGCAGCCTGGCGAGTTCGCGAAGCTGACCGTCATTTTGTTGGATGCAAGTGTGGTGGCGCGCTACGGTGGGCGGCTCGACGACCCGCGCGAGTATTGCAAGGCGCTCGGCATTATGCTGATACCATTTTTGTGCATCATGACACAGCCCGACTTGGGAACCGGCCTGGTGTATCTGTTCATTGGGGCGGTGGCCTTGGTTGCGGGCGGTGCGCGACTCAAGTTCTTGCTGATTACCCTCCTGGCGGGTGTGGTGGCCATCGCGTGCGTGTTTGCAGTGGATGAAGTCATCAAGAATGCGACGGGCGATTACAAGCTACTTAAGCAGTATCAACGTAACCGTTTGCTAGTGTTTCTTGATCCCGACATCGACCCGACGGGTACCAGTTACAATCTTAAACAGGCGCAGATTGCTATTGGTTCCGGCGGGTTGTTTGGACAGGGCTACATGCAGGGCTCGCAGCACGCGCTTCATATTTTGCCTGAAGCACCGACCGACTTTATCTTCTGCGTACTGGCTGAAGAGCTTGGGTTTTTCGGTGTAATGGCGCTGATAGCGCTGTATGTTTCACTCGTTTTGATAAGCTTGCGCATAGCTGGTGCGGCCGCTGATTTATTCGGTATGCTTATCGTGATGTGTGCTATAGGTATGTGGTTGTTCCAGATACTTGAGAATATTGGCATGACCTGTGGGCTTATGCCTATCACCGGCATCCCCTTGCCGTTTGTGAGCTATGGCTCGTCGTTCATGTTGTTGAACTTCGCGCTGATAGGGCTCATTGGCTCGGTGTGGGCCCATAACAATACGAGTGGGAAGAAGGGCAGCTATGCAACTACCCGTTGACGTGAAGGCTGTTATCGACGAGGCGACGAACATCGACGAGGCGCGCGAAACGCCGCTGTCGGTGAGCGTCTACATTGACGAAACCGCGCCGGGCGACGTGGTGGCTCGCGTGCGTGCCGCCTTTGCGAGCAAGAGTGCTCATGCGCGCGTGTCGCTGGTGTACCTGGACGGCCGCCCCTTCGCGCCTTTTGTGGGCGACGACATGGCCGTTATCGTGGCCGGACTGTCGCCTGAGGTGGGTGCTCATGCCGACGAGTTGCGCGCTGCGGGTGTGCCCGTGATGATTGCCACCTCGTTGCCCGCGCTAGTGAAAGACATCGCTGATGCGCAGGGTCATCCTCTGCCGCAGGCCGACATTGTGGCTCCTGACGTGCCGCGCGATGCGCGTGCCCTGCCCGCATCGGCGGGATCGGGTGAGCCCTACGCGCTTGACGAGCGCGCCGCCGCCTCACTCGACCGCCGCATGGGCGAGTGGGTTATCGAGACGTGTCACGACAAGCGGCTGGCTTTCGCGCTGGCCTTCCCGTTTGTGCGCAGGCCCCTGTCGGTGGACGCCGTGAATGCCACGTCGGTACAAAACGCGGGCATTGGCCTGGTGGTATTCATTCCGGGTGCCGATATGCCCATCATGACACTCAATCAGGCGAAGATGCTATTGCAAATTGCCGCCGCCTACGGCGAGCCCATGAGTATGGAGCGCGTGAAGGAACTGGCCGCCGTGGTGGGTGGCGCGTTCGCCTGCCGTTCGGTGGCGCGCCAGCTGGTGGCGTTTGTGCCGGCACTCGGCTGGGCCGTGAAGGCCGCTATTGGTTATACGGGCACGCAGGCCATGGGCCGTGCCGCCATCGAGTACTTCGAAGAGGGCGGAAACATTGCGGGTCTGGCTGGTGTGGTGGCCCGCGCACGCGACAAGGCCGTGGAGCTGGCGGAAGATGCTCGCGAGATTGCCTGCGGCGACACCGCGCCTGCGGTGGCTGGTGCGACGACGGGCGGGGGCCTTTCCGGAGTTGCGCGCACGGCGGCCGCGAAGGTGAAGGGCGCGGCGCGCTCCGCTGCGGGCGCTGCGGTGCCGCTGGCTTCGTCGGTGGTGCAGGCAGGTGCTCAGGCGGCAGGTGTGGATGCCAGCGACGTCGCTCGCACTGCGGCGCGCTCGGTGGCTGACGTGGCCCGTTCCCGCCTTAAGAACTCGCGTTCCTCCCACTAACGCTTCCCTGTATATAAGGAAAGAAGGATCATTCCGATGACGGACCTCTGGCCGCGCCTCGAGCCGCTGCTCACTGACGCCGAGCGCCCTGCGCGCTACCTCAACCGCGAATGGGGCTGCGTCTACAAGCCCGACGCGCATTTCCGCTTCTGCATGGTGTATCCCGACACGTATGAATTGGGGCAGGCGAACCAGGCCGTGCGCATTCTGGTAAATGTGGTGAATGCGGTGGAAGGCATGGCGGCTGAGCGGGCGTTTCTGCCGGCGCCGGCGTTTTGCGACACGCTGCGCGCGGAGGACATTCCGCTCTTCAGCATTGAGAGCTGCGCGCCGCTGGCTGAGTTCGATGTGGTGGGTATCACGCTGCCGCACGAGCTGGCGGCCACGAACATTCTGGAAACGCTCGATCTGGCGGGCATTCCGCTGCAGGCAGATGAGCGCGCCGAGGCCGACCCGTTTGTGCTGGGTGGTGGTCCCTGCGCGTTCAACCCGGAGCCGTACGCGCCGTTCTTCGACGCTGTGTCCATTGGTGAAGGTGAGGAGGCGGTGCCCGAGGCGCTCTGCCTTATTCGCCAGATGCGCGAGGCGGGGGAGAGCCGCGCGGCCATTCTGCGCGCGCTTGCGCAGGAGCCGGGCTGGTACGTGCCGTCGCTCTATCGCTGGCGTAGCGAGGCTGAGGCGCAAGAAGCGGGGTCGTGGATAGAGCCCGTGGAAGAGGGCCTGCCGGTGCGTTTCGAGAAACGCCTGTTCACGGGCTTTGCGGAGAGTTCGGGGTGGGAGCCGTGTGTCGTGCCGTTCACCGAGGTGGTGCACGACCGCTTGAACGTGGAGATCCTGCGCGGGTGCGCGCGCGGGTGTCGCTTCTGCCAGGCGGGCATGATGTATCGCCCCGTGCGCGAGCGCTCGGCCGACAATGTGGTGGAGTCGGTGCTGACGGGTCTGGCGGAAACGGGCTATGACGAGGTGAGCCTCACGTCGCTTTCATCGACCGACCACTCTCAGATTGCCGACATCCTCACGCGCCTGAACCGCGCGCTCGACGGCAAGGGCGTGCGCGTGTCGGTGCCCTCCCAGCGCCTCGATGCCTTTGGCGTGGATATGGCGGGGCTCGTGGCCGGGCAGAAGAAGGGCGGCCTCACGTTTGCGCCTGAGGCCGGCACGCAGCGGCTGCGCGACGTTATCAATAAGAATGTGACCGAAGATGACCTGTTCGGCGCCTTGGACGCAGCCTTTGCGGCCGGGTGGCGGCGCTGCAAGTTGTATTTCATGATTGGGCTTCCCACCGAAACCGACGACGACATCAAGGGCATCGCCTCGCTCGCGCAGCGCGCGTACGATCGCGCAAAGGCGGCCGTGGCCCCCGAGCAGCGCGGCAGCGTGCGCGTGAGCGTGTCGGTGGCGCTGTTCGTGCCGAAGGCGCAGACGCCGTTTCAGTGGGACGGCCAGATTACGCCTGAAGAGGCGCAGCGCCGCGTGAACCTGTTGCGGCATTCGGTGAAGTACAAGGCGGTTGACGTGCACTGGCACGACCCGTCGACCAGCTTCGTGGAAGCGGTCATGAGCCGTGGTGGGCGCGAGGCGGCGGCGTGGGTTGAGGCCGCGTGGCGTCGTGGTGCGCGCTTCGACGCATGGACCGAGTGCTTCAGCGAGGAAGCGTGGCGGGCGGCTGCTGCTGAAACGGGCATCGACCCGGCGGCCGTGGCGCAGACGAGCTATCCGGTGGAACGCGTCATGCCGTGGTCGCATGTGTCCACCGGTGTGTCGGAGCGCTTTTTGGCGCGCGAGCGGCGTCTTGCCGCCGAGGGTCGCACGACGCCGGACTGCACGTTTGGTGCGTGCTCGGCGTGCGGTGTGTGCCCTGGGCTCGATGCCGACAACGTGCTGGCCGCTGAGCGCATGGCGCCTGCGCCTTCGGTGGCGGCCGCGGCTGCGGATGTGGCCGCTTCGGGAGAGGAGGCCCCTCGTGGCTGATCTTCGCATCTTCCGTTTACGTGTGACCTTTTGCAAGCAGGGGCGGCTTGCGCTGCTGTCGCATCTGGAGGTGGCGCGCGCTCTTGAGCGGGCCGTGCGTCGCGCTGGTTTGCCGTTCGCCATCAGTCAGGGCTTCTCGCCGCACATGAAGATAGCCTTCGGCGCGGCGCTTCCCGTGGGAGTGGGTGGCCTGCGCGAGATATTCGACCTGCAACTGACGCGCTACGTGTCGCCTGAACAGGCGCTTGAGGCGCTCCAAGCGGCCAGCGCCCCCGACCTCATGGTGAAGGAGTGTCACTACATCGAACCCGGCGCGCCGGCCGCGTCCGTGGCGTATCCCGTGAGCACCTATCGCGCGCTTCTGTCCTGTACGCCCGAGCACCTTCCGCTCGTTGACGAGGTCACCGTCGTGCGCAAGAAGAAGGAGAAAACGCTGCGCGTGAGCGACTTTGTGGTGGGCGATTTCGACCTTGCGGGTGCGGTGGTCACGTTCTCGCTGGAGGCCAAACCCACCGGGTCGTTGCGCCCCGATGTGCTGCTGCGCGCCTGCATGGACGCCTACAACGTGCTGGATGCCGGCGGAGAGCCACCCGTTTCCTTCACGCCGATTGCGAACACGTCGTACGAGCCTGTGAACTTCGCTGAAGCGGCCGCGGCCGACTGCGAGCCCTGCGTTTCCGGCGATGCCCTGCACGTGGTGTCGCTCACGCGCATCGACCAACGCGCCTAGCGCTACAGCGCCAGTAGCGCCACCAGTGGGATGGTGACCACGCTTGCCACCAGGGTGCCTACGGTGAGGCCCGCGGCGTAGTCGCCTTCGGTGCCGTGCATCTTCGCAATCATGGGCACCACCGTCATGGTGGGCAATGCCATGAGCAGCACCAGGCTTGTGGTCATGGTGGGGTCGAGCGGCGTGGCCTTCAAGAGCCACCCCGCCGCCACCGGCAGGGCAATCATCTTCACGGCGATGCCCGCGTAGAGCTCCTTTGACCTCAGCGCGTCTTTCAGGTTGGAGAAGTAGCAGAGGGCACCCAGGTAGAGCATGCACATGGCGCTCGTGCCGTTGGCGATGAGCCCCAGCGTATCGCACACAACACCCGGAAGCGGTATGCCTATCAGCACAAACGCGAATGCAAGCGCCATGGCTATCAGGTTCGGGTTCACGAAACTCTTCGCGTTGATGCGCGCCTTGGTGCCGCTTGCGGTGGCCAGGTAGATGCCGTAAGTCCAAAAGAGCGCCTGGTCGATGATGGAGAACAGTGCCAGGTAGAGCGGACCCGAATCTGGAAACAGCGCCGCAAGCAGAGGTATGCCCACAAACCCCGTGTTGCCGAAGATGAACGCAAAGCGAAACACCTTTGCCTTGTCGCCCACCGGGCGCAGGATCTTCGCCAGCACCCACGTGACGGCGATGATCACCACGTAGAACGCGGCGGCCAGACCAATCATGGGTAGGTTCTCAAACACCGTCTCGCGCGTGGAGCGGCTGTATGTCAGGAAGAACAACATGACGGGCAGCAGCACCTTCGAAATGAGTTTTGCGAAGTCGGGCAAGTAGTCCTTGCGGATGACGCCCAGTTTGCTTGCCGCCGCGCCGGTGAGCAGCACAAGAAAAAACACGATCATTTGGTTGAGTACGATGTCGAAAATCATGGTGAGCCCCTTTGTTCGCTTGCGAGTTCCTGCAAACGTGTTGTCTGTGGAAAGCGATCCCGCGCGCTCTCCCCAGCGCGCGGTCGTTTACTTGTGGCAGCAATGATACGGTGAGGGTGAATGTTTGACCTGCGGCGTTGCGTGACGTTCCGCAGCTCTTCGTCTCATAGGGAACAGGTGTGTCCAAAGTGTTCCACTTCTTTCGGGGCGCGGGTGGGCGTATACTTTGCTCAGTGCGAGCAACAAGGGGAAAGAGGGGACTCGCCGTGAACAACGAAACGCGCCGCGCCAAGGAAGACGCGCGGGCTGCACGATCGAAGGCGCTTATCAAAGAGGCTTTGCTTGCTGTCACACGGGAGCGACCGTTCGCCGAGGTCACCGTGACGGCTCTGTGCGCGCAGGCGGGCGTGGGTCGCCAGACGTTCTATCGCCACTACAAGAACACCTCCGACGTGCTAGATGAGGCGCTCGACGAAGCGCTGGAGAAGATGCGCAGCGTGATTGAGCAGGTGGACGCCGCGCCACTGGGTGGGTGCCGGAACTGCTCGGCGACGTTTTGCAGCTTCGTGCGCGAGAACGAGCGCTACCGCAGCCTGTTCATGGACGACGCACTCGCCGCGCGCATCGTGGAGAAGTTGGTGCCCTCAACATGCGGGGATTATCGGCGCAAACTCACTGGTGCCTGTACGCTCACCGACGAACAGCTGGAGGGCGTCGTATTCTTCCAGTTAGCCGGCTGCCTAGCCTCCGCCAAGCGCGCCGCCTCCCTCGACCTTGAGCGCTGGGAACGCATACAAAACGCCATCGACCACTACGTAAAAGGCGGCATCGAGTCACTGGGGTAGGGCGCGTCACGTGCGCGTTGTGTGCCTGATGAGGGGAAAGAAGCAGAAAGCCCGCCGAGTGGCGGGCTTTCGTAGGTTCAAATGGCGGGATGTACGAGACTTGAACTCGCGACCTCCGACGTGACAGGCCGGCGCTCTAACCAACTGAGCTAACACCCCGTGCTTCAGCAGCGCGGATTATTCTACCGGGTGTCGGCCCCGCGCGCAATAGGTAATTTAAGAAAAACGATAACGTATTTCACAATAAGTAGCGAACGAATGTTTCACGTGAAACATTCGAGAGCGGCACCAGGGTTGGTGGGAGTGCTTTCGCGCGGGCCATTTGACCGTGCGCCGTCTTGCTCATGCACGTTCTGTGAGGAGATAAACATTTCAGAATCTAAAATATTCGCTGTGCTATAGTTTAGCAGCTAAATTGTAACGAAGAGAAAACACAACCGAAGGAGGAGGCATGGAGGATTCCTTCGCGGAGTTAATGCGCGAGTTGTACCTGCTCATGGAGCGCATGCGGCGCTCGCGTGTGGCACCCACGCCCGAGGGCGTGACACCCCTTGAGGCGCGCACGATGATTGCCGTGGACGAGATGGGTCGTCATGGCGAGACGCGCCCCGGCCGTATCGCCGAGTTCGCGCATACGACACCGAGCGCGCTCTCGCAGGCGTTCAAGTCGTTGGAAGAAAAGGGCCTCATTGAGCGCCACCGCTCAGAGGGCGATTGCCGCGGCGTCACGGTCACGCTCACGCCGGAAGGGGAGCGCTTCGCGGCCGAAGGGCGGCGGCTGCACAGCGAACACATGAAAGAAGTCATGGCCTACGTGGGCGAAGAGGATGTGCGGCATCTCGTTCGCATTCTGCGTAAGATTGTCGACTTCCACGACAACGCCGCCAGTGCTGCGCCTGGCGACGCCGCGCCCGCCGACGCCACCCCGAACCCCGAAGGAGGTGAGGCGCCGTGCGCATAGTTCGCTACCTTAAAAACTCCAAGATAGCGGTGGTCCTTATCGTGTGCCTGCTCATTGTGCAGGCGTTCACCGATCTGGCGCTGCCGAACTACACGTCGAAGATCGTTGACGTGGGCATTCAGCAGTCGGGCGTCGAACACGCCGCCACCGAAGAGATGACGGCCAAAACGCACGACCTCATTGCTATGATGCTGCCCGCGCAGGACGAGCAAACCTTCCGCGACGCCTACACCGAAACGGATAACGGCACCTACAAGCTGAACGCCCAGGGCGAAAAGGAGCAGGACGAACTCGACCGCATGGTGGCCATGCCGCTTGTGGCCATTCACTACTCCCATCAGATTCCCGACCTCGATCTTGACCAGGTGATGCAGGCCTACCAGGCGGGCGCGGTGCAAAAGCAGGACATTCTCGACATGCTGGACAAGGCGAAAGAGCAGATGGGGGACATGGGTGACTCCATCATCCAGCAGCAAGCCATCGCCGCTGCCAAGGCCGAGTACGAGCAGCTTGGCTACAACCTGTCTGACCTGCAAATGTCATACCTCGTGCGCATTGGCCTGACCATGCTGGGGCTTGCGGCCCTCGGTATGGTGGTAGCCGTGCTGGTGGGCTTCCTCGCTTCGCGCACGGCGGCGAAGGTGGGCGCCACGCTGCGCGGCAAGCTATTCCGGCGCGTGGTGTCGTTCTCCGACGCAGAGGTGCAAAGCTTCTCGGCCGCCTCGCTCATCACGCGCGGCACAAACGACATTCAGCAAATTCAGATGGTCACCGTCATGCTGCTGCGCATGGTGCTGTACTCGCCGATTCTGGCCATCGGCGGCATCATCATGGTGTCGCGCACAAACCTGGCCATGAGCTGGATCATTGTGCTGGCTGTGGTCATCATCTTTGTGCTCATTATGATTCTTATGCGCGTGGCCATGCCGAAGTTCAAGATGATGCAGAAGCTCATCGACAAGGTGAACCTTGTGTCGCGCGAAATTCTCACGGGTCTTCCCGTCATCCGCGCGTTCGACCGCCAGCCCTACGAAGAGCAGCGCTTTGACGACGCCTCCACGCACCTCATGAAAACGCAGCTGTTCACCAACCGTGTGATGACGTTCATGATGCCGCTGATGATGCTTATCATGAACGGCGTGAGCGTGCTCATTGTGTGGGTGGGTGGCCACTACATCGACACGGGCGCCATCCAAACGGGCGACCTCATTGCGTTCATCACCTACGCCATGGTTATTATCATGAGCTTCCTCATGATTGGCATGATTTCCATCATGCTGCCGCGCGCCGACGTGGCGGCCCAGCGCGTGAACGAGGTGCTGGAAACCGAGCCCACCATCTGCGACCCCGCGCCCGCTGCGGCGCGCGACGCCGAACTGGAGGCGCGCACGGGCGGCGCTACCATCGCGTTCAACAACGTCAGCTTCAAGTACGGCGACTCGAAGGAGTGCGTGCTGGAAGACCTCGACTTCACGTGTGAGCCGGGGCAGACTACGGCCCTCATTGGCTCGACAGGTTCCGGCAAATCCACGGTGATCAAGCTGATTGAGCGCTTCTATGACGTGACCTGCGGCTCCATTACGCTTGACGGCGTGGATATTCGCGAGCTGTCCCAGGAGGCGCTGCGCGCGCAACTGGGTTACGTGCCGCAGAAGGCCTTCCTGTTCAGCGGCACCATTGAGTCGAACATCGCGTACTCAAACGAAGACATGCCGGACGAGCGCGTACGCACCGCGGCCGAAATTGCCCAGGCAGCCGACTTTATTGCCTCGAAGGAGGAAGGCTTCGCCTCTCCCGTGTCGCAGGGCGGCACGAACGTGTCGGGTGGCCAGCGCCAGCGCCTCGCCATTGCCCGCGCGCTTGCCACCGACGCGCGCGCCTACCTGTTCGACGACAGTTTCTCGGCGCTCGACTACAAGACCGACGCGGCCCTGCGCCAGGATTTGCACACGCGCCTCGGCGGCAAGACGGTTGTCATTGTGGCGCAGCGCATTTCCACCATTCTGCACGCCGACAAGATTGTGGTGCTGGACGACGGCCGCATTGTGGGCCAGGGCACGCACGAGGAACTGCTGCACACCTGCGAGGAATATCGGGAGATTGCGATGTCCCAGCTCTCGGAAGAGGAACTGAACGGGGGTGAGGCGAAATGAGCGCGCAGAATCAACCAGCCGCTACGGCTGCAACCCGCCGCCCGCCGCGCCGCGGCCCTATGGGAGGTCACGGACACGGGCCCGGCCACGGCATGATGCCTGGTGAGAAGGCCAAAGACTTCAAGGGCACGCTGAAAAAGATGATCGCCTTCATGGGCCGCTTCAAGGTGGCTATTGCCGTGGTGCTTGTGTTCGCCATCGGCTCGACTATCTTCAACATTGTGGGTCCGAAGGTGCTCTCCACAGCCACGACCGAGCTGTTCAACGGCATTGTGGCGAAAATTGACGGCACGGGCGGCATCAACTTCGACGCCATCGCGCAGATCCTGCTGTTCACGCTTGGGCTGTATGGCCTGTCGGCGGCCTGCTCGTTTGTGCAGGGCTGGATCATGTCGTCGGTATCGCAGCGCACGAGCTACCAGCTGCGCAAGAGCATCGCCGAGAAAATCGACCGCATGCCCATGGGCTATTTCGAGCGCAACTCCACCGGTGACGTGCTTTCGCGCATCACCAACGATGTGGACACGCTCGGGCAAAGCCTGAACCAGGGTATCACGCAGCTCATCACGTCGGTGACCACCATCATTGGTGTGCTCATCATGATGCTGTCCATCAACCCGCTGATGACCCTGGTCACGGTGGTTATTCTGCCCATCTCCATCGTGCTGATTATGGTGGTGGTGAAGCGCTCGCAGAAGTTCTTCGTCGCACAGCAAAACACGCTCGGCGAGATAAACGGCCTGGTGGAAGAGACGTTCTCGGGCCACGCCATCGTGAAGGCGTTCAACCGCGAAGACGGTACGGTGGACAACTTCAACGAGACGAACGCGCGCTTGTACAACTCGGCGTGGAAGAGCCAGTTTGTCAGCGGTCTCATGCAGCCCATCATGAACTTTGTGGGTAACCTGGGCTACGTGGCCGTGGCCATCACCGGCAGCTTCCTGGCCGTGCAGGGCGTTATCACCGTGGGCGACATCCAGGCGTTCATCCAGTACGTGAAGAACTTCACGCAGCCCATCACGCAGCTCACGCAGGTGTCGAACGTGCTGCAGCAGATGGCCGCCGCGGCTGAGCGCATCTTCGAGTTCTTGGATGAGCCCGAGGAAGAGCCTGATCACGCGACTGTGAAGACATCTGAGGTGGAGTGCAAGGTGGAGTTCGACCACGTGCACTTCGGCTACGACCCCGAGCGCCCCGTCATCAAGGACTTCTCGGCGAAGGTGACCGAGGGTCAGACGGTTGCGCTGGTGGGTCCCACGGGTGCCGGCAAAACCACCATGGTGAAGTTGCTCATGCGCTTCTACGATGTGCAGTCGGGTGCTATTCGTGTGGGCGGCCATGACGTGCGCGACTTCGCGCGCGACGACTTGCGCAGCCTGTTCGGCATGGTGCTGCAGGATACGTGGCTGTTCCACGGCACTATTCGCGACAACATTCGCTACGGCAAGCTGGATGCCACCGATGAGGAAGTGGAAGCGGCGGCGAAGGCGGCCTACGTGCACCACTTCATCCAGACGCTGCCGGGCGGCTACGACAGCGAGATCAACGAGGATGCGAGCAACATCAGCCAAGGTCAGCGCCAGCTGCTCACCATCGCGCGCGCCATTTTGGCCGACCGCCGCATGCTTATTCTGGATGAGGCCACCAGCTCGGTGGATACGCGCACCGAAGAGCGCATCCAGAAGGCCATGGACAACCTCATGGCTGGCCGCACGTCGTTTGTGATTGCGCACCGCCTGTCCACCATCAAAAATGCCGATTTGATTCTGGTCATTCGTGACGGCGACATCGTGGAGCAGGGCACGCATGAACAACTGCTTGAACTTGGCGGTTTCTACGCGGAGTTGTATAATTCTCAGTTCGCGGAGACAATAGACGAGGTGGAAGACTAGCGCACAGGGGGTGCGCCGCCTTCCGCCCGATCAGGATGAGGTGGCGCATGTCCCAGACGGAAGCCGAGCATGCAAGCGAACTTACGCGAGCCGCGTCCGACACCCGGGCGCGGCTCGCCGTGTTTGACTTCGACGGCACGTCCATCGATGGCAACTCGCCCGTGCTGCTGGTGCGCCACCTCGCGCGCCGCGGCATGCTGAAAAAACGCGTGATTTTCCGCATCCTGTTGTGGGCGGCGGCCTATAAGCTGCGGCTGCCGCAGAACGAGAGTTGGGTGCGCTCGCTGGTGTTCACGGCGTTTGAGGGCAAGTCGGTTGACGAGGTTGACCGTTTCCTGGCTGACTTCTACGACGAACGCATTGCGCTTCTGTTCCGTCCGTCGGCCGACGAGGCCATGCGCGCGCACGATGCGGCTGGTCACACGGTGGTGGTGATTTCCGCCACGTTCGAGCCCATCATCCTGCGCGCGATGGAGCACCATCCCTTCAAGCATCAGATATCCACGCGTATGCGTTCCACGCCGGAGGGTACCTATACCTGTGAGGTGGAGGGGCGACCAGTTGAGGGCGAAGAGAAGCTGGCGGCGGTGCGCCGCTTTGGCGATGAGCACTTCGGCGCGGGGAACTGGGTGTTGGACAGCGCGTATGGCGACCACCACTCCGATCGCGCGGTGCTGGCGGCGGCGGAGCATGCGTTTGCGGTGAATCCCGATAGGCCGTTGGCGCGGACGGCGCGGGAATGTTCCTGGGAGATACTCAATTGGTAGACCTTCGCCGTTTGACCTGCGGGGCGGGAGAGTATGGGCTGGTGCCCAGTCGCTCAGACAGTCCTCGCTGCGCTGCGGAACTCGCTTGGTGGACACCAGCCCATACTCTCCCTCGCCTTTGTTGAATTGGCGAAGGCAACCGTCTCGCTGTGGGGGGATAAGTGTGACGCGCTTCGCGCTACCTATTACGTTTTTTGCCCACTGGCGGGCTCTTCTCTTCGGGTTTCGGGGGTGTGACGTTTTGGGTATTTTTCTTGCTTGCGTGTGTGTTGTTGGGTTCCTCCGGTAAAATGCGACTTGAACATATACATTTGCACACGCGGCATGTGAATAGCAACGGAAAGAAGGAGGTGGGTTCATGTTCGAGAACGCTGATGTGAACAGCTCACCAAGCCAGAATGACGAGCACGATAACAACTCATCTGCTGAGTACTTGCGCCGCGCCTCTCAGGCGTGCGCTGCGGGGGACGCGGTGCTGGGGATGCATTTGTACCTGGCCGCGTTTGAGAAGGGTGCGCATGGCACCTATGCTCCTGATGACGAGGCAGTTGACGGGTTGCGGCAGGCGTGGGCTTTGGCGTGTACGCTCAAGGAACGCTCGCTGGCCGAGTACATATTTGAGAAGTTGGAGCCCTTCCTGGCGGCCGACGAGGTAGCAGCTTGCGCCGAGCAGTTGCAGCGCCTGGCGCTGGATAAGTTGGAAGAGTTCGGCCTTACGCGCGAAGACCTGGAGGACATGACGGACATGATCTCCCAAGACTTCTTGGGCATTGAGGCACCGCGCCTCATGAAGGTGGAGCATGTGACGCTGCCGCGCGCGGGCGCAAAGCCTGCCGCCGCTCTGGCAACGAAGAAACAGGAAAAGGACGACGCGTCGGATGAGTCTTCCACCGATGCGTCTGCAACCGATGCCTCTCAGGAACCGAAGAATCCCATCGATACCTTGGCCGAACGCGCCGCTGAACTGGCGCGCGCCGTGCAGGAGGCGGCGGGAGATGACGCTGACGCGCACGCGGTAGTTTCCTCGATGGAGCGCATTTCCTATGCGGATATTGTCGGCTACAACGACACGGTGGCGCTCATGCGCGACTTTGGCGTGGGCATGCAGGATGACCCGGAGTTCCAAAGCCTCGTGTCGCTGCTGAACGCGCGTCACGGGCTGGATCGCATGCCGGCGGCCGATGCTATCTTGTTCCGCTCGCCCGCGCGCGAGGACGCGAATCGCTTCATGGCGGCCACACTCGGTGAGCTGGGCTTGCCTGCCATTCGCATGCGCATGGAGGAAAACCTCCAGGGCATGCCCGTGCTGTGCGTCATGGCGCAAGCCGACAGCCAGCCGCTTCTCAACGCCGCGCGCAACTCCTTTGAGGGGCCGGGCGTGCTGATGATTGAGGATTTGGACATGTGGGCATCGCCGATGGCTGAGATGGGTGACGATTACGGCTTCGTCTTCGCCAGCCTGTCGCGCGGGGCGCGTGAGGCCATCGGGCTCATCCGCTCGGCGGTGGAAAGCCCCGACGTGTTTGTGCTGGCCACGGCTGCGGAAGACAGTGAAATTGACCCGTTCTTCTACGACTTGTTGGAGCCGCTGTCCATCGTGGATATCGACTATCCCACGCCGGAAGAGCGCATTGACATTTGGATGGAAATTGCGCGTGAGCATCCGTCGCTGCGCAGCGTGAACCGCGCCGATCTGGTGCGCTATTCGTCCGGCATGCCGCGCTTCGACATTTACATGGCGGCGCGCGAGGCCATTGAGGACGCCTACAAGGCCAGCCTGGTGGCCCGGCGCTATCTGCCGGTGACATCTGACAACCTGTTCGAGAAACTGGCGGCCTACCAGCCGCTCGACTCGAAGGAATACCGCGAGTTGGAGGACGCCGTGGTGCGTGACTTCCGCCGCGATTTGGAGCATCTCGACGATTTGCTGAAGGGAACCGAGGAGTAACACATGGATATTACGCGACGCTGCGATTACGCCTGCCGCATTCTCAGGGCCGCCTACAAAAGCGGCGATGCCTACGTGTCTGTTTCGGACATCGCTGAAGACGAGGGCATTCCGTATGCTTTTGCGCGTAGTATCCAGCATGACCTGGTGAAAGCCGGGCTCATTAAGACGGTGCGCGGCGCTCATGGCGGGCTGGTGCTCGATTGCGACCCGGTGAAGGTGACCATCCTTGAGGTTCTGGAAGCTATTCAGGGGCCGGTAAGTGTCTCGTTGTGCTCGCTGGAGCCCGAGTATTGCGAGAAGCAACCCGAATGCGCTTACAACAAGGTGTGGCAGGGGGCCGACCGCCTGTTGAACGGGTACTTTGCGTCCATCACGCTGGAAGATTTGTTTAACCAGGGTGCGGATCATCCGGCAGTGGCGTCGGCTATGGCATCTGGCAAGGCGCCCATGGCGGGTGAGGGCGAGGCCGCTGCGGACGGGTTGCGCGCGAGTGCGTGCTCGTGCGCGCGGGCGGCCAGCGCCGCGTCGTGTTCGAGTTCATGCCTTTGATGAACGACGCGCGGCCTACGTGGCCGCCCGAGGCTCCCAGCAAAGAGGCGTTTGTTGCGCTCGTGCGTGAGCAGGGGCGCGCGTTATATCGCGACCTTCCGTGGCGCAACCTTGATAACCCGTACGCGGTGCTCGTAAGCGAAATCATGTTGCAGCAGACCCAGGTGGCGCGGGTGAAGGGCTACTGGGAGCGCTTCATGGCACTGTTCCCTACGCTGGACGCGCTTGCCTCGGCCGACACGTCTGACGTGCTGGCTCAGTGGCAGGGGCTGGGGTATAACCGTCGCGCGCTTGCGTTGAAGAAGACGGCGGACGTGTGTGCCGCCGAGCATGGTGGCCTGTTGCCGGAAACCGTTGAGGAACTGGTAGCGCTTCCCGGCATTGGCCCGGCGACGGCGGCCGGCGTGGTGGCGTTTGCCCACAACCGCCCTGCGCTCTACCTGGAAACGAACGTGCGCACCGTGTTTCTGCACGAGTTGTTCCCGGGTCGCGAAGGCGTGAGCGACAAGGAGATTGCGCCCTTGGTGGCCGACACGTGCCCTGCCGATGACGCGCGGGCGTGGTACTATGCGCTGCTCGATTATGGCGCGCACCTGAAGTCTATCGTGGCGAATCCTTCACGCCGCAGCGCTCACCACACGCGCCAGTCCACCTTCGAGGGCTCCCGCCGTCAAAAGCGTGCCGAACTGGTGCGCATTGTGCTGGCATCCCCCGAAGGCATAAGCGCCGCTGAACTGGCCCAACGCCTTGACGCCTTCGAGCAGGCCGGCGGACGTCCACCAGTGGACGCAGAAGTATTCGAAAGCATCACTACCGACCTCGTAGCCGAAGGCTTCTTCCGCCAAGAAGGCGACCTCTTTGTGGCGTAGGGCCACAGCAACTTAACGCTCCATGCAAATCTCTTTGAAACGCGCGGTGCGCCCTACTCGCACGCTCATTTGAACTATTAGACTATGATAACAGTGCTATACTGACCCTTGTCGGCGAATGAGACGGCGAGGGGAGCGCGGTGCTGTTCAGCTGGTACATAGTGGCGTACCTCTTCTTGGCGGGTGCGGGAAGCGGTGCCTTCCTGATTGCGGCGAGTTGCTGCATGGGGGATGCGCTGCGCAAAACCGAGGCCTCCGAGCGTCTTGTGCTGGCTGTGCAGGGTGGCTTTTACGCGGCTCCGTGTCTCGTGGTGCTTGCCGGGGTGTTTTTGTTGCTGGACGTGGGCAATGTGCAGCGCGTGTGGGCGGTGGTGGCGCAGCCGTTCCAATCGGTGTTGTCGGTGGGTGCGTGGTTGGTCGCGCTGCTTGCGGTACTCTCCGGTGCCTTGGCGGTGGCGGGGCTGGTACTGCGCGAAGTGCCTCGGCCACTTCTGTGGACGTGCATCGCTGCGGGCTGGTTCTGTGCGGCGGGCGTCATGTCCTATACGGGACTTTTGCTCTCCGACATGGTATCCATCGACTTGTGGCACACACCGTGGCTGGTGGTGCTGTTCGTGGCTTCGTCGTTGTCATGCGGTCTGGCGGCGGTGGTGGGGATGGATGCGCTTGTGGCTCCACCTTCGCGTGCGCTGCCTTCGGGCCTCTGGCGTGCGGGCGTGCTGTTTGGCTGCCTCGAAGCGCTGGTGTTGGCCGTGTTTATGGTGGTGCAGCTGGGCTTCACCGAGACGGCGCATGCTTCGTGCTTGCTGCTGCTCGAAGGCTCGCTTGCGCTGGCGTTTTGGGGTGGGGTTTGTCTGGTTGGTATCGCCTTGCCGCTTGCCGCGCACGGGGTGGGGTGCCTGATGCCGCGCCGGATTGCGGCGCTGGTGTCGTCGGTGGGTGTGCTGGTCGGTGGACTTTTTCTGCGGTACTGCATTGTGGCTGCGGCGCTCTATACCCCGCTGGCGCTTGCTGCGATATGATGAGCGCACAGCACAAGAAATGAACAAAGCGATGTGATTGCGGGATAGTGTGACAACCGAAAGCAAAACCATACAGATCACCATTGACGAGGACAGCGGCATCCCTCTTTGGCTGCAGCTGCGCAACCGTCTTATCTACCTCATTACGTCGGGGTACTACGCCACGGGCGACAAGCTGCCCACCGTGCGCGAAATGGCGGTTGATCTGGGCATTAACTACAACACCGTAAGCAAGGTGTATCAGGATATCGAACGCGACGGCTATATCGTGTCGAAGCGCGGACGCGGAACGTTTGCCCACGACGGCTACCGTAAACATGCAGATGCGGCCGACAACGCCGCCGACTCGCTGGCGGATGTGTTCATCCAGCAGTGTCGGGAACTCGGCGTGCCGCGCGCAGACATCGTGGGCCTGGTGGAGAAGCGGCTGAAAGCGGCGGAAGGGTAGGCAAGCATGAAATTCAGCTTGAGAAGCGAATCGTCAAAGGCGAGGGCAACTTCGGCCGAGCAGGATAGGAACCGCTCGGTGGCTACCACCGAACTTGAGCCCAACGAGGCCACGCGGGCGGGCGTGTACCTGTTCGCCGTGGTGATGTTTGTTGTGGGATTTGGCGTGGTGTTCGCGGCTACATTCGCGTGGCTTTCGGTGGCTACGGTGCTGTGTGCCGTGGCGGCGGGCGTGCTGTGCGCGGCATGCATTCGCGTGGCTCCGCAGTGGGAACGCGTGACGGTGCTGCGCTTCGGCCGCTTTCACCGCGTGGCGGGGCCGGGGCTCTACTTCCTCATTCCGTTTGCGGAGTACACGGCTATTCATATTGATCACCGCATCATGACCTCGTCGTTTTCGGCTGAGGCGGCGCTCACGGCGGACTTGGTTCCGGTGGACGTGGACGCCATTTTGTTTTGGATGGTATGGGATGCGCAGAAGGCGTGCCTTGAGGTGGAGAACTATCCGAAGGCGGTGCTATGGTCGGCGCAGACGGCCATGCGCGATGCTATCGGCCAGCTGAATTTGGCGGATTTGTCGCTGCGTCGCAAGCAGATCGACCGCGAGTTGCAGGAGGTCATGGGCGCGAAGTGCGAGCAGTGGGGCATTACGGTGCTCAGCGTAGAGATTCGCGACATCATGGTGCCGCGCGAGTTGCAGGATGCCCTGTCGAAGGAAGCCCAGGCCACCCGCGAGCGCAACGCGCGCGTCATCCTGGCCGAGGTGGAAAAGGATATCTCCGAGATGTACGTGGAAGCTGCCGAGGTGTACGAGAAGAACCCCAGCGCCATGCAACTGCGCGCGATGAACCTGGCCTACGAGGGTGCCAAGGATGGCAAGGGTATTCTGCTGGCCCCCAGCGGCCTGGCTGATGGGTTCGACGTGAGTAAACTCTTTAAGGGGGAATAACGGCGGGGCAGGGTGGTGTGTGCGGCTCCCGCTGAGGGCCACCCCTGGGCACAAGCCATTCATCATACGAAGGCGCTCGCTTGTCGGGCGCCTTCGCTTTTTCAGCTATAAAGCGGGGAGCATCCCGTATCCCTGAACAGGTATCTCTGAGCGTACCCGTTCACTAATTGCATTGAACTAGTACAATATGATAATATGTCAATCAGAAAGAATCGGCCGATTCTGCATAAGCATATTAAGGGGATACCCAGAGGGTTTGCGACAACGATGGCAGATGTCGTAGTAGTTGCTTTCAGTCGTGATCATGAGGGGTGTTCTGGCGGTTCTTGAAGGAGGAGAAATGTCTGGGACGAACAGTTCGCACGCTGG
The DNA here is from genome assembly GCF_030077735.1 of Gordonibacter faecis. Classification (NCBI taxonomy): domain Bacteria; kingdom Bacillati; phylum Actinomycetota; class Coriobacteriia; order Eggerthellales; family Eggerthellaceae; genus Gordonibacter; species Gordonibacter faecis. The sequence continues at coordinate 48,458 of NZ_JASJEU010000019.1, forward strand.
ACTCACGCGCCGTAGCTTTCTTAAGGCAACTGGTGTGTTGACCGGCGCGGTGGCTTTTTCTGGCGCAACCCTTGGGTGTGCGTCGCAAGTCGAGGGCGATATTTCATCAGCTTCATCAGACTATGAAGTGCATCCCACAACATGTATCAGCAACTGTCATGGAATGGCCTGCCCGCTCGACGTATGGACGAAGGATGGCAAAGCTTTCAATATTGAGAAGTTCCAGATGAAGGATCAAAACCTACAAGGAGTTTGTCAGCGAGGGTACTCAAATTTGCAACGCATGTATTCTCCTGAACGTGTGAAGTATCCACTTCGCCGTGTCGAAGGGACTGCGCGCGGGGCGGGCGAGTGGGAGCAGATCAGCTGGGATGAGGCAATAGAGTATATTTGTTCAATATGGAAATCGCTTCAAAGTGAATACGGCGATACATGCATTTTATTCAGTAAAGGAACCGGAGCGTCGTCGAATATTACGACGGGCTATGTTGACCGCCTTGTGGCATATATGGGTGCTTCAAACATGCCACTTGCTTATGACCAAGCAGGCTTCTTCTGTGGGACGAATTGCCTCGGTCTTGAGATGCCCTACACCTATTGGGGATCGGAATCTCGTGATCTAGTGAATGCAAAAAAGGTGATCGTATGGGGAGCTAATCCGTCCGAAGCTGCCACTATTTCGTTTCATCATATTTCAAAAGCACGAGAAAATGGTGCAAAGCTTATTGTCATAGATCCTCTTTTTACCACCACGGCTGCTAAAGCTGACGCGTATGTGCCTATCCGGCCCGGGAGTGACGGCTTGCTTGCTATGGGTATGATGAAGGCGATCATTCGCGATGGGAAGCAAGACGAAGATTTTTTGAAGTCTGATACGGTGGCACCCTTCCTTGTAAAAAAGGATGATTTCCACTATTTACGTAAGAGTGACCTAGGTCAGTCTCAGGTCGGAAGCAAAGAAGATGCGATTCTCGTATGCGACGCGCAAGGAAAGCCCGGTACACCAACTGACATTGTGGATCCAGTACTTGAAGGCTCCTTCGTAATCGACGGCATTGAGGTTACGACAGCTTATAGTTTGTTGCTTGATCGTTTAAGCGAATGGTCATTCGATCAAATCGCTGAGTTGACTGACGTTCCTGTGGATACAATCGAATGGCTTGCATCGGAGTATGTTGACGGCCCTTCCATGGTGTTTTCAGCTCTTGGAATTGATCATTGGGTTAATGGACATACCGGATATATGAATATGTACGCCTTGATGATGGTTGCCGGTCAGTTAGGAAAGCCTGGTACAGGAGCTACGGTGGGCGACTCTTCAGTTCCGCAAGCTATAGGGCCGAACGCAACGGCAATTACCGCACCAAAGGACGCAAAACCGAAATCAAATGTGCTGGTATCTGAAGTGTATGATCTCGTGTTTAACCGTCCTGCTGATTCCAAGAAACCTGTCATCAAGAGCATGTATTTCTGGACGCATAATCCTATTGGTAACTTGCCCGACCGCAAAGCATGGCTAGAAGTATTCGAGGCAATGGATCTTGTTGTGGTTGCTGACATCTGGATGAGTGAGTCGGCAAAGTATGCCGACGTGGTGCTTCCAGTAACGTTTATGTGGGAAGAGGAATCCATCGCCTCAGCAGGCAATCCTTATCTGAGGCTTATGGAGAAGGTTGTCGAACCCCAGTTTGAAGCAAAAGGAGATTTTGAGATTGCCACATTGCTCGGGCGCGGAATGGGGCTTGAAGATAAGTTCCAAATGACACGTGAAGACTTTCTTGAGGCGGTGCTCGACAACGATTTAGCACGTAAGATGGGTGTTACCTGGGATCGATTGAAAAAAGAGAAGCGTATCTACTCATACCCCGAAGAGGTGCCAGTATGCGGCTCAACGGGTGTATATAAAACGACAACAGGTCGAGCTCAATTCTTCCGCGAAGCGCCCGCTCCTGCCTTCCAGAGCGACCAGCCTTGGGATGTTAAGCGTGAAAGTTTGCCATATTGGGAACCTCCGCGAGAAGGCTGGTATCAAAATGAACTTCACGACAAATACCCTATCGTATTCATGTCAGAGCGCTCAAAGTTTATGGCTCACACGCAGTTTGGGTGGTCTTCGACCATGCTACAAGAACTCGATCCAGAACCGTATTTGAAGATTAGTGTTGAAGACGCACGGGAGCGCGGTATTGAAACAGGTGACTTGATCAAGGCTTATAACGATCGTGGTTATGTGGTGATTAAGGCCGTTGTAACTCCCACTACGCGTCCCGGTATGGCTTTGATTGATCACGGATGGCAAGAATGGTCGTTTATCGAAGGCCATTATTCTGATTTGAGTTCCATCGCATCGGGGAATGTTGTTTCGAACACTTGCTTCTTCGATTGTTTATGTCAAATCGAGAAGGTTGGATAGGGGGCCGTATATGAGGTACGGAATGGTTATTGATTTGCAGCGCTGCATGGGCTGTCAAACATGTTCAACGTCGTGCAAGTTGTCTAACAATATCCCGGATGATATCTGGTGGACGCGCGTGCTTACTGAAGGAGGGGACTTTATTGACACGGGTAGTGGTGAGTATCCTAAAGTAAGCATGCAGCATATTCCGGTTTCGTGTCAGCACTGTGAAAATCCTGCTTGCGTGAAGGTGTGTCCGGTAGGGGCAACATTCAAAGATGCTGATAATGGCATTGTGCGCCAAGATTATGACAAATGTATCGGATGTCGCATGTGTATGGCGGCCTGTCCTTATACCGGTGTACGGTCGTTCAACTGGGAAGAGCCAAAATATGCAATGGATTTCCAGGTAGGTGATCCAAGTGTTGCGCCGCATCAGAAACATACTGTTGAAAAATGCACTTTCTGCGTGAACCTGGTTGCTAAGAACGAAGAGCCGAAATGTGTGAGGTCCTGCGTTGGTGAAGCTCGTCACTTCGGTGACTTGGACGACCCTAACTCGGAGGTTTCGCGGCTTGTTCGTGAGAGGGAAGTGATGCAGTTGCTTCCGGAGAAGGGTACGCATCCTTCGGTTTATTACCTCGTATAGGCTTCAAAGGAGACAATCATGACTGAGAATACTCAGGCGGCGAAAGCTGCCAAAGCTCCTGCTGCCACATTCGGGGGCAAGGGGCTCAACATTGGCATTATCGTGGCGGCGGTAGTAACGATTGCGGGGCTGGCGTTGTGGGTGATGCAGCTTTCGGGCGGCCTCGTGCAAACGAACATGCGCAACCTGGATTCGTGGGGGCTCTACATCACCATGTTTATGTTCCTGGTGGGTTTGTCGGCTGGCGGCCTCATCATCTCCAGTGTGCCGCGCGCTTTCGGTATGGAAGGTTTCGGCGGCATCAGCAAGGTGGCCGTGTGGACTTCCATCTGCTGCACGGTACTGGCCATTGGGTTTGTGGTGGTTGACCTGGGCCAGCCTCTCCGCCTGTGGGAGCTGTTCGCGTACTCGAACCTAGGCTCGCCGCTTATGTGGGACATCATTGTGTTGGCGGTGTACCTGATTTTGTCCATCGTCTATCTCTGGGCCACGCTGCGTGCCGAGGCGGGCAAGGTGTCGAATACGGCGCTGCGCGTGGTAAGTGTGGTTGCTCTCGTGTGCGCGGTGCTCGTGCACAGCGTGACGGCCTGGATATTCGGGCTTCAGCAGGCACATGAATTCTGGCACACCGCACTGTTGGCGCCCTGGTTTGTATCGAGCGCACTGGTGTGCGGCACGGCGCTCGTACTAGTGGTGGTGATTGCACTTCGGCGTGTGGGCTACCTCAAGCTCGACCAGAAGCACATCGTCAAGATGGCGAAGATGCTGGGAGCGTTCGTGTGTGTTGACCTGTACTTCTTCGGCTGCGACCTGCTTACCAGCGCTTTTCCGGGAGGATCGGGGGCCGACATCGTAGCCATGCTGACCACCGGTGCCCTTGCCCCGTTCTTCTGGATTGAGGTTATTGGCTGCGCACTGGCTGCCGTGGTGTGCTTCGTGCCTAAACTGCGCACGAACCCGCTGCTCGTGGTGGCAAGCCTTCTGGCTATCGTCGGCATCTTCTGCAAGCGCGTGCAGCTGTTGGTCGGCGGCTTCCAGATGCCGAATGTGGCGTTGCCGGGTCCCATGACTTCCCATACCGTCACTGAGTGGACCAGCGGCATGACGGGCGCGTATCAGGGCATGGTATACTTCCCGACGCCGCTCGAGTTTGGCGTGGCGTTTGGTGTCATTGGGCTGGGCGCTCTTCTGTTGCTGGTGGGGCTGAAGTATCTGCCACTCGGGCCGGTTGAGGCATCGCGCTAATCACTTCGTTTGAAGCGGGAGCGCGTCACCCCTCCCTCGTGCTTCCGCTTCGCGATAAGGAACACTCATGGTCAAGAAGATTATTCTCACACTGGCAGCGTTTGTGCTGGTTGGAGCCTGCGTGTTTGCTGCAGGGTCCGCGGCGGATGCGCGCGTGGGGCTGCCGCAGCCTATAGAGGCCACCTCGCCCTGTCCGGCGGTGGGGTGTGCAAGTGGGCAGTGTCATGGGTTTGATAACGTGCCCGTGCCTGATGGCGTGCATGAGATGACGTGCCCCGAGGCCTCGTGCGCCAGCGTGGAGTGCCATGCGTGGGACTCGCTCACGACGCGCTATTATCAGGCGTCCGATGCGAGCCTGAACCTGTGGGTGCTCGCGCCGGTGGTGCTGGTGGTGGGGCTCGTGCTTATGGTGCGGAAGCTTTAGGGGGCCTTGCATGGATAAGCGAAACCTCGCGATAGACGCCGTGGCGCTCATAGGCTATCTGGTGGTGGCAAATCCGGCCGTGACCGGTATTGGGCTGCATGAGTGGCTTGGCCTGGGTATATTCGTAGTGTTTTTCGTGCATGTGCTGGTGCATGCCGACTGGGTGCTCGACGCGGTAAAGGCGGCGCTCAAGTCGCCCTCCTGGGGGCGCACCGGCAATTTGGTGCTCGATGCCTTCATCCTGATTGCCTTTATGGTGGTAATCGTGTCGGGCCTTTTCATTTCCGGTGCAGTGCTGCCCACGTTCGGCCTGTACGCCGACGGATACTACTTCTGGGACCCCCTCCACGCAATAGCCGCAAAAGCCCTCCTCGCACTTCTCCTCATACACGTAGTAGTTCACTGGAAATGGATCATCACCTGGTTCAAAAAAGGGAAGAGCACATAAGCGACTCAGAAAACAAGCGCACTCACTCAACTGACGAAGGAAAGCTATTTCCGTTCGGGAATGGGGCGCTTGGGAAGAACACGCTGTTACCGTACGGTAGTGCGGGTGGGTGGGGGTATGCTGTGGTACAATACGCGGACTCCGTGGGGGAGTAGTCAGCGCCGCGGGCGCGGACGTGTCAACATGCTGCCTTGCTGCCTTCAAGGCTGGTGCGTCCTGAAACGACAAGACCTGCGGTGCGATGCAGCGTCGCACCGTTCTTTTCTGCCGACGTTCGCGTCGGTATTTTTATGAGAGGCCTGATGGGAGGAGCATCGTGGGGCTGTTTGAGTTGTTCCTGATTGCGGTGGGGCTTTCTATGGACGCCTTTGCGGTGGCGGTGTGTAAGGGGCTGTGCATGAAACGCCTGGACGCGCGCCAGGCCGTGGTGATTGCGCTCTTCTTTGGCGGCTTTCAGGGGCTCATGCCGGTGATTGGCTGGGCGCTGGGGACGCAGTTCGAACGCTATATTACGCCGGTTGATCACTGGATTGCCTTTGTGCTGCTAGCGCTCATTGGTGGCAAGATGCTGTGGGATGCGTTCCATGACGAAGAGGAAGAGCTTGCATGTCCCGCGGACGGGAAGCTTGACCTGCGCGAATTAGCTCTGCTGGCGGTGGCGACAAGCATTGATGCGCTGGCGGTGGGCATCACGTTCGCGTTTTTGCGCGTGGATATCGTGATGTCGGCGGGGCTTATTGGGGTGACAACTTTTGCACTGTCGCTCGTGGGCGTGGCGGTGGGCCACCGCTTCGGCGCGCGCTACGAAAAGACGGCCGCCATCGTGGGTGGCATCGTCCTCATTCTTATTGGTACGAAAATTCTGCTTGAGCACCTGGGCATCCTGGTGCTGTAACGCGCCCGCACGCACACGCCCCGCGTCCGCGCCCGCACGCGCCCCGCGGCGCGCCACCCGCTACGCTATCGGGTAGCTCCCCAGCACCTTCACCTCGCGCAGCTTCAGGCGCAGGCAGTTCAGGGCGGTTTGCACGGGCAGGTCGTTCACGCTGCCCTCCAAGTCGATGAAGAACATGTACTCGCCGAGCGCCTGCTTGGTGGGGCGGGACTGGATCTTCGTCAGGTTGATGCCGGCGTAGGCGAACTCGGACAGAATCATCAGCAGCGCGCCCGCCTTGTCGGCCTGTAGAAACAGCGCCAGCGAGGTTTTCATACGCGTACCCCTGAGCACCGGCGGGTGGCCCTGGCGTCCGATGAGGGCAAACGACGTTTGGTTACCGAAGTGATCCTCGATGTCGCGCTCGTACACCTCAGCGCCGTAGAGCTTCGCGGCGAACCCGTTCGCGATGCCCGCAACATGGGGGTCGCTCACCGCAAGGCGCGCGCTTTCGGCCGTGGACGACGTCGTAATAGTGGCGCGACCCGGCAGCTTCTCGGCCAAAAAGCGGCGGCACTGCGCGAGGCCCTGCGCGTGCGAGGCCACGGTGGTGACGTCGTGGATGCTCGCGCCCGGTGCCAGCAGCAGGCAGTGGTGAATGTCAAGCACCTCTTCGCCTAAAATAGAAGCCGAACTCTTGAACGCGAAGTTGTCAAGCGTGGCCGTAACCGGCCCCTCCAGCGAGTTTTCGGTAGCCACCACGCCGAATTCGCACTTGCCGCGGTCGACGTTGTCGAACACCTCGTCAAACGACGAGCACTCCACCAGTGCGGGCTCGTCAATGCCCAGGCGCGCAGCGAAGGCGCGCGTGGCCTCGTCGGAGTAGGTGCCGGCCGGGCCGAGGTAGGCGAACAGGGGAGTGGTGGTGGTCATGGCAATCCTTCGGTTCATCGTTGTGCTGGGGTCGGTGCGTTTCCCATCTATGATAGCGAACCCGGCGCGCCCGTCCGCCGAAGCGCATCTGCCGTGCGCGGAAATACTACAATTCTCCTGTTTTTCGATGAACGGTATTGCAACGCACAAAGGTTCCGGGGGATGGCCCAATGTATGCAAGGAACTGCATAAACGATGACCTAACCTGCATAAACAATGTTACGCCGGGGGATGTCCGTAACATTTTTAGACCATTTGCGGCCCAATCGTTGCGCTCGCGCTGCCGAGGCACCAATTATGTGCGTTCTCGGAGAAAATACAGCCAGTAAATGTGTCAGACGAGAACACCTGAGGAGGTGTGCACATGGAAACAGAGGCCACGGTTTCAGAGTTTCAGCAAATGCTTTCCGCGCGCGGCGTATCGCGCCGCAGCTTTATGAAACTCTGCGGCGCCGTCGCCGCGGCCGCTGGGTTATCCCAGCTCGCCGCGCCGCAGGTAGCGCAGGCCCTCGAAAAGTCCGTGATCGGCGCTACAAAGGGGAAGCTGTACCCGGTCATTTGGATCGAGGGCGCGTCGTGCACGGGATGTACTGAGTCGTTCGCGCAGGTCGAGACCCCGGATGCGGCATCGATCGTGCTGGATATGATCTCGCTCAACTACTCCGAGACGCTGTCTGCCGCTGCAGGCTGGTCGATGGAGGAAGCCAAGGAGCAGACGATCGAGGCTGGCAACTACATCCTCATCTATGAGGGTGCTGTGCTGGAAGGCTGGGGCGGCCAGGCGCTGCGCGTCGCCGACAAGCCGGGCACGGAGCATCTGATCGAGGCTGCCGAAAACGCCAACGCGGTTGTCGCGCTGGGCTCCTGCGCAGTCAACGGTGGTTGGATGGGTGCGAACCCGAACTCTTCCGGCGCGCTTGGCGTGCAGGCCTACCTCAAGAAGGCCGGCATTAAAACCCCCGTGGTGAACATTCCCGGCTGCCCCGCGAACCCCGAGTGGCTCGTGTCGGTGCTGGTTGACGTCGTCATGATGGAGCGCTTCCCGGTAATGGATGGCGAGGGCAAGCCCGTCGGCATCTTCAGCCAGACCATTCACGACAACTGCGAGCGTCGCGGTCACTTCGAGAATGGCGAGTTCGTGTACCAGTTCGGCTCCGAGGAAGAGGCTCTGGGCTACTGCCTGTACCCGCTCGGGTGCCGCGGTCCTCAGACGAAGTCCAACTGCGGTGTAGTTATGTGGAACAACCGCCGCAGCTGGTGCGTGCAGTCCGGCGCTCCCTGCATCGGCTGCTGCGAGGCCAATCCGAACGATCCTGGTCAAAACTGGGTTGGGGTCAACACGCCATTCTACAAGCGCCATCGCGACCTGCGCATCGGCGACTGGATGGTACAGCCTGGCACCATCGCGCTCGGTATCACGGGCCTTCTGGCTGCCGCTCTTGTGGTGCACGGCTTCGGCATGAAGGTGACCGGCCGTATGGACGGCGGCGCCGACTTCGAGAAGGTGCGCAGCTGGGACGCGAAGCACCCCGACAAGTCCATCGGTCAGTACAACGCGACCGACGAGAAGAACGACGACGAAGAAGAAGGGAGGTAAGCCTACATGACCCGTTCAATCATCGATCCGATCACCCGCATCGAGGGCCATCTCCGTGTGGAGATGGAGGTCACCAACGGTAAGGTGTCCGACGCCTGGGTGTCCGGCGGCTGCTTCCGCGGCATGGAAATGGTCGTGGAGAATCGCACGCCCGAAGACGCAGCGCAAATCGTGCAGCGCATCTGCGGTGTGTGCCCCGTCTCCCACGCGCACTCTTCCGCTATCGCGGCTGAGAAGGCCTACGGCATTAAGATTTCGAACAACGCGCGTATCATCCGCAACATGCTTGAGGGCGCGCAGTTCCTGCACAGCCACATCCTGTGGTTCTACAACCTGGCTGCCCTCGATTACGTGAACCCGCTGAACGCGCTCAAGGCCGACCCGGCCGACGCCTATGACTTGGCGCAAGCCGCTGGCACGTCTTCGAACAGCGATTTTGTGGCGCTGAAAGAGCGTCTGGCGAACTTCGCCGACAACGGCCAGCTGTCCATCTTCTCGGGCAACTGGTTTGACGCCGAAGAGGGTACGGCTTACCAGCTGCCCCCCGAGCTCGACCTCATCTGCACGGCTCACTATCTTGAGGCCCTCCAGATGCAGGCGAAGGCTTCGCAGATTTCCGCCATCCTGGGTGGCAAGATGCCGCACGTGATGACGCTTATCCCTGGTGGCACGGCATTTGTACCCACCGAGCAGAAGCTCGACGACCTCAAGGGTCTCATCGACGAGATCTACGACTGGGTTGAGGCTACCATGATCCCCGACACCCTGGCTATCGCGCCGTACTACATCGACGCGCTGAACTGGGGCAAGGGCTGCGGCCGCTACGTGGCCTGGGGCGTCTTCGAAAACGAGAGCATGGAGCTGAAGGATCGCTACCTGCCCATGGGCGTTATCGACGACAAGCTGAACCTGTCCGACGTGCAGGAAGACCTCATCACCGAGTACATGGGTCACTCCTGGTACGAGGGCGAGGAAACGTACAAGTCCCCGTACTTCGTCACCAAGCCGGAGTACACCACCTACGACGTGAACGACCGCTACACGTGGGTCAAGTGCCCCGCGTACGACGGCAAGCCCTACGAGGCCGGTGGACTGTCCCGCGTCCTGGCCGCGTACAAGCGCAACGTGCCGTTCATCGTGGAGCAGGTCAATGGCCTGCTGGAGGCCCTCGGCGCTCCCGGCCAGATTGGTGTCGCGCAGTCGACGCTCGGCCGTACCGCCGTTCGCCAGATTGAAACGCTCTATATCGCTGGCCTCATGAAGGATTGGGTGGCTGAACTGGTTGAAGCCATCAAGAGCGGCGACAGCGAGTACTTCCGCGAGCCTCAGACCATCACGGGCTCCGGCACCGGCTTCTGGGAGGCGCCGCGTGGCGCGCTCTACCACTCCGAGGAAGTCAAGGACGGCAAGATCACGGGCTACCAGATTATCATCCCGACCACCTGGAACCTGGCACCGCTGAACGCCAACGGCGAGCACGGCCCCATGGAGCAGGCCCTGATCGGCAACCCGGTGGGCGACATCGAGAAGCCCATCAACGCGCTGCGCACGGTCCACAGCTTCGACCCCTGCACCGCGTGCGCCGTCCACATCACCGAGCCGGCGACGGGCAAGAGCTTCGAGACCGTCACGAGCCCTTGGGGGGTGAAGTAACATGGCGCACTTGGCACACTACCGCGAAGCGCATCCGCTGCCCTTCGTTATCACGCACTGGATCAACCTCGTGGCGATGATTCTACTTATCATCACGGGTTTCAGCATCCACTTCCCGTTCTGGCCGCTGTTTATGGGCATTGCCCGCGGCGTGCACGTGTTCTGCGGCTTCGTGCTGTTCATCAACTGCATTGTCCGCGTTATCATGGCCTTCTTCGTGAAGTCCTCGCCGGCGGGCGGCACGCGCTACCAGGTTACGGACTACAAGACCTGGCTGCCGCAGGCCGATAACCGCCACCAGCTGGGTGCGTGGATCAAGTACTACCTGTTCCTGAAGAAGGATCACCCGCTGGGAGCCAAGCTGGGCGTGCCGCAGAAGATCAGCTACCTGGCTATTCCTATCCTGATCATCCTGATGTTCTACACGGGCCTGTGCCTGTGGAACCCCACGATGAACCTTGGGTTCTTCGCGGCGGGCACCGATCTGGTGGGTGGCCTCATGTCGATGCGCATCATTCACTACTTCATGATGTACGTCTTCATCTGCTTCATGTTCATCCACATTTACTTGGCGAACATTGAAGGTATTTCGCCCACGCTGTTGATGTTCTTCTGGAAAGAGCACGGCGGCCTGGTATACGACCCCAAGAAGCACGTCATCGTTGGAGAAGACGAACTCAAGCACTAATCTGGTTGCGCCGGCCTACCGGCCGGCGCAACTGCTCGACGCTGCGAAGGGCCCCAGCACTCCGCCTCGCCGCTCCAGGCTCGGCTCGCGTACGAAGTACGCCACGCCGAACCTTCACGGCGATCCGGAGCACTGGGGCCCTTCTCGCTGTCTTTGGTGGACCTGTGGGGTATGTTTTAACCTCTAAGTGCCCTGTTGTCGTGCGGGCGGGCGCTCCTCAAAAGTGTGACGCGCTAACGCGCTAGCTAGTACGCCAAAAGGCATTCGCTTTTCCCGTCATCATGACGGGGGGCATTCCCTCATAAGTAAACATTACCTGTTAGGTAACCTTCGTAGGGATGCTCTCCAGAGCATCCGCTCCGCCGAAGGCGGAGAACCCAACCATCTTCTATGCTTGCGCTCGCTGGATGAACGCAACAAACGCTTCAGCTTGAGCTTCCAGGTACGGTTGGGACGCCCCCAACTTTAACATGCCGTCTTCGGCTTGGGTGGCGATGTGGGGGATGGTCAGGCGCGGCTTGTTCATGATGTTGGCATCCAGGAAGCTGAGTACCGTGACCAGTTGATCCTGGGCGTGGGCGGCACCGCTCATACCGATGCTTGCGCCGGCGAGTGCCACGGGTTTGCCAGCGAGTACCTGGCCCTCCGTTTCGCTCACCGGGCGCGATAGCCAGTCGATGAGGTTCTTCAATGGCCCGGGGATGGCGTGGTTGTACTCGGGGCTGAACAGCCACAGGCCGTCGGCGGCCTTCACTTCAGCACGCACGCGCGCAACGGCGGTAGGCGCGGGATATTCGTCATCCTGATTCATGAAAGGAACGTCACTCCAGTCAAGCACGTGGTAGTTCACCTCAGGATGGCTCGCGCGCAGCATGTCTCCCGCGGCTTCGGCAAGTTGGCGGTTGTAACTGTTTGCGCGCAGCGATCCGGCAATGGCAAGAACGTTCATGAAGTGCCTCGATTCTGTAATGCTATTGTTTTGATACCATATGATAACACGGCTGTTGCCCCTGTTGCCGCACCGGCGCTGAACCGTCACGGAATGCCGTTCGGGCGGGGTAGGCGGCTGCGTGCGGCGTGCTTCGGTATAATGGCGTCGATCACGAGGACGAAGGAGCACGTTGTGGCAGAGTTGACCGACGAGCAGATTGCTCGCGAAGAAGAATTCTTAAAAGGTATCCCGCGCGTGAACATTGGCGCACTGTTTTTGCCGCCCATCTGGGGACCGGCGCACGGCATGTGGGCGGCGCTTCTGTTCTATCCCATCTGGCTGTTCGCGGATAACACGTTCTACGCAGCCTGGACGGAGCGCACGCCACTTGCGCTTATAGTGGCGGCCGTGGTGTTCCTCACGCTGACGGCGGGCACGGTGGCGTTTTCGCTGGTGGGACAACCTATTGCTGCCCATCGTGCGGCCTCGCGCGGGGTGGGCAAGGAGGCCTATCTGCGTCGTGAGCGCATCTGGACGGTGGTGAGCGTGGTGGCAGGGCTTGCGATGATTGCGGGTGCTACCTACTACAACCTGGTCATTCGCCCGACGGTGGGGGCGTAGTCATGGGGGAGCAGAAGGCTGAAGCGTCGGGACGCGTTGAAGAGGTGCCCGTGAGCGAAGAAACCCCCGCAACGGAAGAGTGCCAGGAGAGCGCGCTGCGCCGCATTGCGGTGTTCTGCGTGGGCAACAAGCTCATGCTCGATGATGGCGTAGGTCCTGCGGTCTACGAGGAGTTGCTCGCGCGCTACGAGGTGCCTGAGAACGTGGAGTTGTTCGACGTGGGCTGCCTCAGCATGGATTTGCTGCCGTACGTCGACGACTTCGACATGATACTTACCGTGGACGCCGTGGATGGCACGGATGCGGAGCCGGGCACGGTGTTCCGTTTCCAGCCCGACGCGATGGCGCGCCACTCCGGCGCCACGGCATCGCTGCACGACTTGAAGCTGGTCGATCTGTTCGATGCCGCGCTGCTGTTGGGCTATAAGGCCGAGGGCCTGTGTCTGGGCATGCAGGTGGAGAACCCGTCGCCCGCGGTGGTGACGGTGGGTCTCACGCCGAAGGTGGCGGACGCCTTGCCGCTGCTGGTGGAGACGGTGGCGGGCGAGTTGGCGCGCCTTGGTTCGCCGCTCACTGCGCGTGTTGAGGTGTCGGCGTAAAGGCATGCGATCGGGGGGCCGTAGCGGTTCTGTGACGGGAGGTCTGCGATTTCGCCACAGGAGAAGCGTGTGGCTTCTGCGAGGGGTGCGCGAAAGATAAGCTAGGCGAAAAGCCGCGACCTGCGGTTCTCGCCTGAGGCTTCACGTGATGAGCGTACGGGCGAGTCCGCCGCCCGCTACGAAGGAGCCTTCCGCCATGCGAATAACCACCATCAGCGCGTATGAAACTTCCGCCGACCAATTCTTCGGCGCCCTTGAGTCTTGGGATGTCGATCTTCTGCTGGACACGCGTCTAAAGAACACGAACCAGCTGGCGGGCTTCACGAAGAAAAACGACCTCGCGTACTTCGTGCCGCGGCTTTTGCATGCCGATTACGTGCACGATAAGCTGTTCGCTCCCGCTCCCACCAAACTTGAGCGCTACCTGCACGGCAACATCGACTGGGACAATTTCGCCGCCGCCTACCGCGAAGACATGCGCGAACGCGAGGCTATCCCGCAATTCTTCGATCGCTATGGGAAGTACCAAAGCGTCTGCCTCCTGGGCACCGCCACCCGCCAACGCCGCAGCCACGTAGAAGTCCTCCAAGAAATGCTCGAAGAAGCCATCAAATAATGAGCGCAAAACAACGCACCCCCACCAACCTCAATCAATTTTTCGCCCCAATTTTTTGCCCCTCCCTATTTTCCGCGCCCAATTTTTTGCCCACACTTTCTTGCGCTCATTTTTTCGTTCCCAAATTTTTCGCAAACGAAAAAGTTATTTCGCAATACATAAAAGAGCGCTCAAAAAATGAACGCAAGAATGAATGAACGCACGAATAAATGAACGCTCGAATAATGAGTGATTCAATGTTGTTCTTTTCTCCGAACGAATGTTTCACGTGAAACACCTGCACGGTTTCACGTGAAACATTTTCTTGATGTTTTGGAGCGCAACTTTTTGATTGCTTTAACTAGTGAATGCTAGTATAGTAGCTAGCAGTTACTAGTTAAGGAGAAACACATGAAGGCGAAGGATACGCGGGAGCGCATTGTTTCGGAGGCGTTTGCGCTGTTTTCGGAGCGGGGGTTTCATGCGGTGTCGGTGCGTGACATTGCGGAAGCGGTGGGTATTAAGGATGCCTCGCTTTACAACCATTTTCCCAGCAAGAAGGCCATATTTGACGCTATCGTGAGCGAGGCGTTTGAGCGGACGCGCCACGTCTTTGGCGAGCGCCGCATCTTGTTTAATGTGACTGACGACACCACGCCCTACGAGAACATGACCCCCGAGCGCCTGCGCGAGTTGGTGCTGCCTTCGCTGCGCTACTTCTTCGAAGACTCGTATATGGTGCGCCTGCGCCGCCTGCTGGTCATTAGTCAGTTTGAAAGCGAAGAGGCAGGGCGCGTCTACCGCCTTCTCTTCATTGACCAGCCCATGGCGCTGCAGCGCACCATCTTCGAGCACCTCATGGTCACAGGCGAATTCGCGCGCGACGACGCGGCACAACTGGCGCTAGAATTCCAAAGCGTCCCGTTCATGCTTATGCATGCGGGTCTGACCTGGGAAGAAGCCGAACCGCGTCTCGTCGCGCATGCCGAGCGATTCGTTCAGGCGCACACAGCACCCGGGCACGGCATCAGGAAAAAGGAGCAAGCATGAACACGGTAGTGGTTTACTCGTCACAGACGGGGTTCACCAAGAAGTATGCGGAATGGATCGCCGAGGAACTGGGCTGCGAAGCTGTCTCGCTCAACGACGAGCCGCGCTTCGACGCGGAAGGCTTCGACGTGGTGGTGCTCGGTGGCTGGTTTCATGCGGGAGGCCTTATGGGGAAGAAGTGGCTCGTGCGGCAGCGCGCGGCACACCCAAACACGCGCTTCGTCGTGTTCGCTGTGGGCGCCACGCCGACAGAATGGACCGACATGGTAGACGAAGCCCTCACGCGCGAACTTCCCTCGCCGGACTTCGACGACGTGGAGCGCTTCTACCTGCGCGGCGGGTTCGCCTACGAGCGCCTGAGCACGCCAAACAAGCTGGCCATGAAGCTGTTCTTCAAGATGCAGGAGAAGAATGCGGCCACCGACCCGCGCGCCGCCGAGATGCTCTCTGGCATGCGCGGCGGCTTCGACGGCACCGATCGCGCCTCCATTGCGCCCGTTATCGCCAGCGCTCGCAGCCACGCCTGCGTAACCCCGCCCGCGCCTAGCGGTGTTGGGCCGTCTCGATCCTCTTGACGCGTTCTACCAGGAAGTCTTTCACCTCTTCGCGCGGGATATCCAGTGCCACTGACAGTTCGTCGAACAGCAGCCCTTCGGCCAAATCGAAGTAGCGCTTGTCGGTGGCCGTGATCTGGCGACCGGCATGCGTGCGCCGCGCGGTGCGCTCGCGGACCGACTTCATGATGGGCACCAAATCTTCGGGCTGAAACGTCTTCAGGCGTTTGTCGTATTCCTCCCGCATGCGGCGCTCGACCAACGTGGGCGTGTTGGCGCCGGTGAGCGTTCCCTCATCAATGCCCTCGACATCCGCGATAGAATCGATAAGCGCGAGCGCTTCCTGCTTGCTCATAACGGGCCTGAGCGCGGGCGGTTTCGCCTCGTCAACAGCCACAAACAGCTTGAGCGAGTTCTCAAAAAGGGCGTTCAGTTCGAAATAGTCGCGGTCTTCGAAATAGTTTTCTCGGACGGCAGTGACGGTGCACACGTGGTGACGATAGACAATGGTATCTCCAGGTGATAGCATGGCGACCTCCGATGACGGGTAAGGATGCGGTTCGCGGTCCGTCGCGTCGGCAAAGACGTCGCAGATCAGCAACCCCTATTATACCAGGTTGCAAGGGCGCGTATCAGCATTGTCGACAAAGCGACTCAAACTTTCGGGTACTGGTACTATTCGTTGAATGCCACGCCGCACGTGCCGTTTGAGCCGGGGCTAAGCTTACAATGGAACCGCTCAGCTTTTTGAGCATGCGCAGAAACTACGAGCGATTTCGCAGACAGAAGGGGGCGGGCGTGGACGTACCGTTTGGCAAGGCAGCAACTTCCCACAAGGAAGCGCTTCGGCAGATGTCGTCCGCGCACTTCGACGAAGAACCTTTCGACCAGCTCACCGGCCTACGCACACGCGTGGTGTTCTTTGCTGCCGTAGAAAAGCAGCTGGCGCTAAGCCCTGCCAAGCCGTTCTGTCTCATGGCCATAGACATTGAGCACTTCAAACTGTACAACGAATGGCACGGCATGGCGGAAGGCGATGGTTTGCTGAAAGCAGTCGCAGTCGTACTTGCCCAGGTGGAGCGTGACTTTGACGCAATTGCGGGCTACCTTCTGAGTGATGACTTCTGCCTTCTTCTGCCCGACGACCCGCTCGTTCTGAGCGAGGTGCAAAAGCGTCTGTTCGACGCGATTCGCTCCTTCAATAAGGGCATGGCGTTCATGCCGGCGTTCGGCCTGTATGGCATCGACGACGCAACGGTGCCGGTGAGCACTATGTATGATCGTGCGCTCATGGCGCTTGCCTTCATCAAAGGCAACTACGCCGAACGGTCGTGCCGCTTCGAGCCCGGCATGATGCAGGAAATGGAAGAGGATCACGCACTTCTGCTGGAGGTGCAGCGCGCGCTCGCGCACGATGAATTCACCTTCCACGTGCAACCGTTGTGCGCCATATCGTCAGGCGCAATTGTAGGTGTGGAATCGCTCGCACGCTGGAACCACCCCGAGCGGGGCCTCATTCCGCCCGGGCACTTCATTCCCATGTTGGAGCGCAATGGCCTCATTACGGCGCTTGACCTGGTGGTATGGGAGAAGGCGTGCGAAACCCTACGGGCGTGGATGGATAAGGGTTTGCGCCCCGTGCCCGTGTCGGTGAACGTGTCGCGGCGCGACATCTACGCGATTGACGTGGCCGACGAACTTACTCGCCTCGCGCGTGCCTACGACGTGGAGCCGTCCCTGCTGTCGGTGGAAATTACCGAGAGCGCCTACGTGGAGGACGCGGGTAAGGTGTCTGACGTGGTGGATCGGCTACGCGCTGCGGGCTTCACCGTGCTCATGGACGACTTCGGCAGCGGTTACTCTTCGCTCAACACGCTCAAGGACCTTAACGTGGACGTGCTGAAGCTTGACATGAAGCTGCTGGGCGAAGGAATGGGTTCCTCGCAAAAGACCCGGGGCATCCTTGAGTCCGTCATCAACATGGCGCACCTCGTTGACCTGCGCATTGTGGCCGAAGGTGTGGAAACCGAAGAGCAGCGCGATTTCCTCGTGCGCGCGGGATGCTCCTACGCACAGGGCTTCGGCTTCTATCGCCCCATGCCGCCGGAGGACTTCGAGCGCCTGCTGGCTGACCCCGCGAATATCGACTATCGCTATATCGTGCCCGCGCCCATCCACGAACTGCAAATTCGCAAGATGCTCGCCGAAGGCGTGCTGAGTGATACCATGGTGGATGACATTTTGGGCCCACTTGCTTTCTACGAAGTGCACGATGGAAAAGTGCAGGTGGTAAGCGCGAATGAGCGCTACTGCCGCTTCGTGGGCATCAGTCCGCTCGATCTGGCGGATCGCCGCGAGGCGGTGCTTGACCTGGTGTATGAGGCTGATCGCGCAAGTTTCTTCGATGCGTTTGAGCGCGCTTGGAAAAACGCACCGGACGGGGCGGAGGCGGAAGTCCGCCGCATCAGGCAGGACGGCAGCACGGTGGTGGAGTCGTTCCGCGTGTTCTTCCTGCGCGAGCGCGACGGGCATCGGCTATTCTATGCGTCGCTTTCTGACGTGACCGACCAGGTGCGACGCGCCCGCCAGCTGGAGTCTTCGCAGCGTGCGCTGTCCGCAGTAGTGGGTGTGTCGTCGAGCGATGCCGCGTTCATGAGTTTGGCTGAGGAAAACCGGCGCACGGCGGCAGCCATCTTTGCGCAGATGTCTCCGGGCGGCATGATTGGCGGCTACTGCGAAGAGGGCTTTCCGCTCTACTTCGCGAATGCGGCCATGGTGGAGTTGTTGGGCTACGACTCCTACGAGGAATTTGTTGAAGGCATTGGCGGCCTGGTGGGCAACACCATCCACCCCGACGACATGGCCTCGGTCGTGCAGGACATTGGCACCACCTATTACGCGGGGCTTGAGTACACCACCACCTACCGCATGCCGCGCAAGGACGGCACGTGGTTTTGGACGCTTGACAAGGGCAAAGTGGTGGAAGCTGAGGACGGGCGCCTCGCCATTGTGAGTGCCTGCACCGACATTTCCGAGGTTATGGAGGCCCACCAGCAGCTCTCCGAGCGCAACGACCTGCTCATCAAGAAGAATCGCGAACTGGCGTATCTGAACGAGGACATGCCGGGCGGCTATCACCGTTGCGCCGACACGCCCGGGTTCGAATTCCTCTACGTGAGCGAGCGGTTCCTGCGAATGTTTGGCTATACGCGCGAGGATCTGGTGGAGCTGTTCGACGACAAGTTCTCCAACATGGTGCACCCGGATGATAGGGAACTTGTGGCCGCTCAGGTGGAAACGTGGAAGCGCAACATCGATGGGACGGTAGCCATCAAGTATCGCCTGAAAGCGAAGGATGGCTACCGCTGGGTGGTCGATCAGAGTAGCTACCTTGAGTACGAAGGCACGCAGTTCATGCAGGGCGTGGTCATCGACGTGACGAACGTCGTGGGCCCACGCCCCGATGGGATTGACTAGCAGTCGGCTGCTTCTTCAATGCAGCGCAGGGCGTTCAGGCAGCGCGGATAGCCCAGGTAGGGTACCAGCTGCGAGACTATTTTGATGAGGAATACGCGGTCGTTGCCAATGCGCAGGTTTGCGCCTATGTGCGCTTTGAGCTGCGGTTCGCAGCCACCTTGCGCGGCCAGGAAACAGAGCGTGATCATTTCGCGTTGCTGGAGGTCGAGGCCTGTGCGCGTGTACCAGTCGCCGAAGCAGTTCGCGGCGAGCCAGCGGTCGATGTGGCTTATTTCCTCGGGCGCGCGCTCCCAGCTTTCGCGCATCTGCTCGCCGAACAGCTCCACTTGAATGTCGTTGCCGGCGGCGCGACGCGCGGTGGCCTCGGTGGTTGCCTGGCCGGGAAGGGGCAGCTTCACGCCGCGAGCCGTGAGTACGTCGTTGGCGATGCGCAGAAACGGCAGCGCGCGGCCCATGCCCAGATACGCCATGGACTGGTAGATGATTTCCTTCAACTCAACAGGTGTGACACCCACCTCAAGCGCGGCGGGTACCATGGCCTGGAAGGCCAACTCGCCCTGGCAGCCGATGATGGCCGCAAGGATGGCCATAAGGCGCGTGCGGTCGTCGAGGTCGCTGCCGCCCGCGTCGTCGGCGTTGGCCACTTCGCCGAACACGAAGTTGTCGAAGCGCTCAATGAACTCCGGATCGGTTTCAATGAAGGGGGAAGCATAACCGGGGAACAGTTTGCCGCGGAATTCGCGCGCGGCGTCGGTGAAGTTCGGTTCGGGTTGCATGGTTGCGTCCTTTCGGTTGGCTGCAACGGCGCGGCACGTGCGTTGCCGCACCGTTGCATTGTTGTTTGAGGTCATTAAACACCAAAAGAGTAGGATTTTCCCAAACCTTGCAGTTTCAACACGAGCAGGGTCAGTTGGCGAACAGCGCCGCCGCCTGCGTCATGCGCTCGGCTATGGGCACGCCGAAGGGGCAGCGGGGTTCGCAGGCAGCGCAGGCGGTGCAGTCGGCGGCGGTGGCATCGAGCGCGTCGTAGTGGGCGCGCAGCGAGGCGGGCACTTCGTCTTGTATGGTGGCCAGGTCGTAGAACTTGTTCACGGTGGCAATGTCGATGCCGGCCGTGCACGGTGCGCAGTGGCCGCAATACGTGCACTGGCCGAAGTAGGCGTGCTTGGGGGCGGTGGCCAGCACACTTGCGTAGTCGCGCGCGGCGTCGCCGGCGGTTTCGTAGGCCACGGCATCGTCGATGTGGGACGGCGTGTCGAAGCCTGCCATGATGCTGGCCACGGCCGGGCGCGTGAGCGCGTAGTGGATGCACTGCACCGGCGTGAGCGCCACGCCGAAGGGCGATGCCTCGGCGCTGAACAGCCGCCCGCCTGCGTAACCCTTCATGACGGTAAGCCCCACGCCCTCGCGCTCGCAGAGCGCATACAACTCGGCGCGGGCGGGGTCCATGCCGCCCAACTCATCGGCATAGTTGAACGTGAACGCCTCATCGAGGCTCGTAGTGGCCGGCAGTAGGTCAAACGCGGGGTTCACGCTGAACATGATGACCTCAATCTCGCCGGAGAGCGCCGCGCACCGCGCCACCTCGGGCGAGTGGGTGGAAAGCCCGATGTGCCCAATAGTACCCGCGTCGCGCAGCTCACGCACATAGGCGATGAAGGGGCCGGCCATGATGCTTTCGTATTCGTCCACGTCATCCACGTAGTGGATCATGCCCAGCTCCACATGGTCGGTGCCCAGGCGCGCGAGCAAATCCTCGAACGCGGGCCGCACCTGATCCATGTCGCGCGTGCGCGTGTACTGGCCGTTTTGCCAGGTAGAGCCAATGTGACCCTGGATAATCCACTTATCGCGCGTGTCCGCAAGCGCCGCGCCGAGGTTGCTGCGCACCTCAGGTCCCGCCATCCAACAGTCGAGGATGTTGATGCCCGCTTCTTCGCAGCGCGCCACCACCGCGCGCACCTCTTCGGGCGACTTCTTCTCCATCCACTCGGCGCCAAACCCAATCTCACTCACTTTGAGGCCCGTACGCCCCAGCTCGCGGTACTGCATGCTGTTCCCCTTATCTCGTGCTGGCTTTACTTCTGAGGTCATTATCAACCCTGGAGTGGGGTCACAGTCAAGCGGTGGAAGGTGAAGAAAAAAGAGCGACGTGCTTGCGTGCTGTCTTGTGCGCCAAAAGATGATGAGGCCATGCGCGCGAAGAATGTGACGCGCTTACGCGCTACCCGCCGCGGCGGAGAACGCAGGTCAAGCAATGTACTCAGCCTGCGATAGAATGCGCGAATACGTCAACCCTCGTAGGGATAATATCAGCGACGGCGCGCGCGCCTAGTCCCTTTAGGGATGCATCCGTTCGCGCGAAGCGCGAAAACGGGGACACCGATTGGGTTCTCCGCCTGCGGCGGAGCGGATGCTCTGGAGAGCATCCCTACGAGGGTAACCTAACAGGTAAGGTTAATGCTATCTGCATATGTCCGCGTCATAAAGCAAGGGTAGGTGGGGGTCTTCTGGTGTAATAATGTGAGTGAATGCGTTGTTGATAAATGGGACAAGGATGTTGAGAGTGTGACGCTTTATGCTCATTGGACGTTGCAGATTGACTGCGCTATTCCGACCTCGGTAGATATAGAGGTGGACGCTTCGGGTACGAGCACTACAAGCGCTACCCCTGAGTTTTCATCTTCGACACCTGCCGACATTAAGGTGACTGCTGTCTCAAGTACGCAGGGTGCAGATGCAGCAACGCTCTTTGCCAACAATGTTGCTATAGGGGTTGGTATTCAGCTTAAGCCTGCCTCAAGTGGCTTGCCTGTTACGGTGCCGCTTACCTCAACAGGTACCACCATTCCGAACAACGGTTGGACTATTGCTGCTGGAAGCACCACCACACCGACCAAGTTTGCTGTTGCATTTAGCTTGTCGCTTCCGAGTGAGACTCAGCTTAACTATCGTCCCAACACGCCGGTTACTGTAGCCAACCTTTCCTATGTGATAAAACTCGCAAGCGCTTCGTAGGCTCACCACAACATTTCGCGGCAGGGGCCACCCGTCCTGTCGCACAACCCGCAGGCGCGCCTTCCCATCCCCGGCGCGCCTGTGTGTTTGGTGACTTGTGTTTTCGCTCTGGCGCGCGAACGATGCTCTTAATGTTCGAGATTCTCGTAGTCTTCTGCGCCTACGGGTTCGAGCCATTCGTTGGAGGTGTTTTCGCCGGGGACTTCGAAGGCGAGGTGGGAAAACCAGCTGTCCTTCGCGGCGCCGTGCCAGTGCTTCACTTCGGCGGGGATATGCACGACATCGCCCGGTTCGAGCGCGCGGACGGGCTTTCCCCACTCCTGATACCAGCCACGCCCGCCCACGCACACAAGCATCTGCCCGCCGCCTGATGTGGCATGATGGATGTGCCAATGATTGCGACACCCTGGCTCAAACGTGACATTCATAAAGGGAATTTGCTCTGTGCTGACGGGAGCCAGGTAACTCTGCCCGTCAAAGAACTGCGCAAACGCGTCGTTGGGGTCGCCAATGGGGAACATGAGCGTGCTCTCGTAGACGGCGCGACTGATGTTCTGTGATGTGGTATTCGGTGCGGTCATGAGGTACCTCTTTTCTTTCACTATCCGCTGTCAAACCCAGTGTGAACTCTGAAGCTCACTCCAAGTCAAGAGGCGGGCGAGCATTTCTTTACACCTTGCAGCAGCTGGGGCAGATATCGCAGAGGAAGCAGGTGGCGCATTTAGGGTTGCGGGCTATGCAGGTTTCGCGGCCGAACAGCACCCACTGGTGGTTGATGGGGCCCCAGTATTTGCGCGGGTACAGTTTGAGCAGCGCCGTCTCGGTCTTGGCCGGCGTGTCGGCCGAGGGGCCGGCGAACTTGAGCCGATGCGCGATGCGGAACACGTGCGTGTCCACCGCGATGCCCTCCACGATGCCGAACGCTTCGTTCAGCACGACGTTCGCGGTCTTGCGACCCACACCCGGCAGCTTCTGCAGCTCGTCGATGTCGCGTGGGATCTCGCCGCCGTAGTCGGCCACCACCATCTGGGCGGCTTTGATAACGTTTGCAGCCTTCGTGTGATAGAAGCCGATGGTGCGGATGATGTCTTCCACGTCGCGCACGTCGGCCGCCGCGAGGTCGGCCACGGTGGGGTAGCGCTCCCACAGGGCCGGCGTCACCTTGTTCACGCCCTTGTCGGTGGTCTGCGCGGACAGCAGCACGGCAATGGTCAGGCGAAACGGGTCGCCGCCGTAGATGAGCGCGCACTCGGCGGCCGGGTAGTGCTCGTTCATGCGCCGAGCCACTTCCAACGCCCGCTCCCGCTTAGTACCCACAGTCTCCCGCGCCATGAAGCCTCCTTGGACAAAAGGTTCAATACTCTCAGGTACATCAGTATAACGTCTTTCGTGGTTATCGCAGTTGACGGCTATAATGGAAAAGACAGGCGTGCAGGTATACGGTTCCCGACTATTGGACCATTGGTGCGGTGTATGCGCGCTTGGTTGAAGATGTTGCCGAAAGCGACGACGTGGTTCAGGCCTTGCAGGCCGTCTACTTCTCGTGGATGGATGATGCTCTGTCGAACTATAATTCCGATTTCTATTATCAGCCGCGCGATTACCTTGCTGCCTGCTATCGTGCCGGAGAAGTGCTTGAGTAAGCTTGGCGTACCCCTGCCGTAGCGTCTGTGATTTCTTCCTCTTGGGTGGGTTTCGCGGCGTGTGGGGTGGGCGTCGTGTAGTAGAATCGGCTGCACTTGTTCGCGCTTGCGTGGACGGGGAGAAGTAACCTTGCAGGAAGCCGCGAAATGCGGCTTTTTGTGCTGCTTTTGATACGAAAGAGGACGCACTATGCTTATCGACTCGCTCACCTTTACGCTGGAAAAATCAGGTGCGCTCGAAACGTTTTGGGGCAAGCTTGATGCAGGCGAAGATGGCGCACTGGGGGTGGCGTCCTCGGCACGACCGTTTCTGGTGGCGGCGCGATTCGCGCACAAGCCGCAAACGACGCTGGTGGTTGTGGCGGGCGAAGACGCAGCCGTGGCGTTCGCGCGGCAGGTAGCGGCGTATCTGGGGGACGAGTGCGTCATGCGCTTTCCCGAGCGCACCGACTATCCCTTCAATCCCAAGGCGAGCGACCCGGCGCAGGCCGCGCGGCGCATGGAGGCTGTGCATGCGCTCGCTTCAGGGCGCGAGGTTGTGGTGGTGGCGAGCGCGCGGGCGCTTGTGCGCATGCTGCCGCCGGCGGGGTCCAACGTGCACCTGCCGCTTGTGTTTGAAGCAGGGCGCGAACTTGCCGCTATGGAGGGTGCGCAGGCGGCGGGCGTGGCTGAGTTCAGCGACGTGGCGCGCGCGCTTGAGGAACGTGGCTTTGCGAATACGGGCGAGCTGGACGGGCCCGGTACCTTTGCCGTGCGCGGCGGCACGATCGACGTATTCCCCGGCAACCTGGTGTATCCCGTGCGGCTGGACTTTTTCGGCGATGAACTGGACGAAATCCGCCGCATCGTGCCCACAACGGGGCAGACCATCCAGGCGCTGCCGCGCACGGAGGTGTACCCCGTCATAGAATTCGCCGCTTCGAAAAGTGCTCTTGCGCGTGCCCGCGAAAAGCTTGAGCGGCCGGCCGAGACGAACGCGGCTCTGCGCGACGTGCTGGAGAAACTCGACGGTGGCCTGCGTTTCGGCGGCTCCGACGTGCTGCTGCCGTACTTGTACAACAAGACGGCCACGCTCGGCGACTACGTGCGTCCCGGTGCGCTGACGGCGCTGGTGGAGCCGCGCTCGCTCTTCGACGACATGGCGCACGCCTACGAAGATGTGGCTGGTCGCGCGAAGGGGACGGGCGTGGGGCTGGCGGGGCTCTACGCCGAGCCGAGCGCGGTGAGTTTCGGCGAGGGCCAGCGCGCCACCTACGTGTCCATCATGACCGTGGGCGGCCACGTAGATGACGAACTGCCGGTGAAGCGCGTGGAGGTGGCGGGGCATCCCGACAAGCTGTACGGCCGCCTGCGCAGCCTCGTGGACGGCGACTACACGGTGGTGTTCAGCGCCCCGAACTTCCGCGCCCGCCAGGACATGAAGTTGGCGTTCGTCGATCAGGGACTTCCCATACAAGAATTCTTAGATTCCGCCGTTCTAACGAACGGCGGAAGTGCCGACGCTGTGGCTTTCCGTGGCACCCAATCTCGCGGCGATGCCGAAGGCTTGCGTACCGAAGTACGCGGCGCCTCCGCCATCCCCACGATCTCGGGCACCACGAAAACCCTAGCTGACGTTGGTGGACCTGCGTGTTTGGAAACCCCTGGTGCGGCTAAGCGGCGGTTGCGGCGCGGTGTGGTGAATATTGTGGACGTGGACGTGCCGCTTGGCATGATCATTCCGAAGGCGAAGCTGGCGATGGTGAGCATTTCCGATACGCAAGGCGCCTCTGCGGCGCGGCCGAGCCGGCATGTGGACATCACCGAGATCACGTTTCCCTACCAGCCGGGCGATTACGTGGTGCACGCGGCGCACGGCGTGGCGCACTTCAAGGAGCTGGTGCGGCGCGACGTGGACGGCACGGCGCGCGACTACCTGCTGCTGGAATACGCCGAGGGCGACAAGCTGTACGTGCCGGTGGAACAGCTCGACCGCGTCACGCGCTACGTGGGGCCGGAGGGGGCGTCGCCGCGCCTCACGCGTCTCAACACGGCCGACTGGTCGCGCGCTTTGAAGAAGGCCCGCGCCGCCACGAAGAAGCTTGCGTTTGACCTGGTGGATGTATACACGCGCCGCGCCACGGTGCAGGGGTATCGCTTCGGGCCCGATACCGCGGCTCAACGTGAGATGGAGGAGGCGTTCCCTTACCAGGAGACACCCGACCAGCTGGCCGCCATCGCCGACGTGAAGGCCGACATGCAGTCCGCCAAGCCGATGGACCGTCTCGTCTGCGGAGACGTGGGTTTCGGTAAGACCGAGGTGGCTCTGCGCGCGGCGTTCAAGGCCACGCAGGACGCCAAACAGGTGATGGTGCTGTGCCCCACCACCATTCTCGCGCAGCAGCACTACACGAACTTCAAAGAGCGCTGCGAACCCTTCGGCGTGCGCGTGGAGGTGCTCTCGCGCTTCCGCACGCCGGCGCAGCAGGCCGCCGCGCTCAAGGGTTTTCAGGAAGGCGACGTGGACATTCTCGTGGGCACGCACCGATTGCTTTCGCGCGACGTGAACCCGCATGACCTGGGGCTCGTCATTATCGACGAGGAGCAGCGTTTCGGCGTGGGTCACAAGGAGCAGTTGAAGAACCTGCGCGAGTCCATCGACGTGCTCACGCTGTCGGCCACGCCCATCCCGCGCACCATGCAGATGTCGCTGTCGGGTGTGCGCGACATGAGCCTTATTCTCACGCCGCCCGACGAGCGCCGTCCGGTGGAAGTGCACGTGGGCGAGTGGGATCCGGACCTCGTGAGCGCGGCCATTCGTCGTGAATTGGCGCGCGA
The DNA here is from genome assembly GCF_030077735.1 of Gordonibacter faecis. Classification (NCBI taxonomy): domain Bacteria; kingdom Bacillati; phylum Actinomycetota; class Coriobacteriia; order Eggerthellales; family Eggerthellaceae; genus Gordonibacter; species Gordonibacter faecis. The sequence continues at coordinate 74,669 of NZ_JASJEU010000019.1, forward strand.
GGGCCAGGTGTACTACGTGTCCAACCGCGTGCGTTCCATCGATGAAGCCGTGCGTCGCGTGACGGCGGCTGCGGGTGAGGCGCGCGTGGGCGTGGCGCACGGGCAGATGACGCGCGAGGAACTTGAGCGCGTGATGGAGGACTTCAGCGCCGGCGAGCTGGACGTGCTGGTGGCCACCACCATCATCGAAAGCGGCATCGACAACCCGCACACCAACACGCTTATCATCGAAGACTCGCAGCGCCTCGGCCTGGCGCAGATGTACCAGCTCAAGGGCCGCGTGGGCCGCTCATCCACGCAGGCGTACGCCTACTTTATGTTCCCCGAGCACGTGAGTTTGACCGAGGAAGCCGAGGCGCGCCTGACCGCGCTCGACGAACACACCGACCTCGGCAGCGGCATGCGCATTGCCATGCGCGACTTGGAGATTCGCGGCGCGGGCAGCCTCATGGGCGCCGAGCAATCCGGCAACATGTCGGCTGTGGGTTTCGACCTGTTCGCGCAGATGCTCTCGCAGGCGGTGAACGCTACGCGCGAAGGCGACCTCAAGGCCATGGAGGCGCTGCCGCCTGCCCTCTCCGACATAACGGTGAACGTGCCCGGGCACACCTACCTGCCCGAGGATTACGTGCCCGACGCCGACGAGCGCGTGCTGTGGTACCGCAAGATTGCCTCCGCCGCTACCGAGCAAGCCGTGGAAGACGTGGCTTCTGACCTGGCCGCGAAGCGCCCCGACATGCCCCAGGCGGCGAAGAACCTGCTGGAGAAGGCGCGCATCAAAGCGTTCGCAAACGAGCATCACATCAAAACCGTGTCGGTCACGGCGGGCAAGCTGGTGGTGGAACCCATCGATGTGCCTCGCGACAAGATGACGTCTCTGCGCCGCTCGGGTGGGCGCTACCTGACTGACAAGCGGAAGCTGCAGTTGCCGCTGCGGCACTTCAAACTGGACGAGGGAGACAACTTGCTGGGCCCCGTGTTCGCATTTTTGAAGGAGCTGGCATGAGAGACGGTATTGCTGCAGGTGCGGCGCTGCTGCGTCGGCGCCATGCGAAGGGTGTCGCTTGTGCGCTGGTGGGGGCGGGGCTCTGGGGGTTCTCGGGGGCGTGCGCTCAGTTTTTGTTGGGGAATTACGACATTACGCCCTCGTTCATTACGGCGGTGCGCATGTTGGGTGCGGGCGTGTTGTTTTTGCTGGTGCTGGCTGTACGCAGCCGCGCGCAGTTGGCGGCTATGCTGAAGGATCGAAGTTCGGTAGTTCAGTTGGTGGTGTTTGGCGCGGTGGGGTTGTTTTTGTGCCAGATCACCTATGCCGTGGTCATTGGTTATACGAACGCGGGCACGGCTACGGTGTTGCAGAGCACGGGCATCGCCTTCGTTATGCTGTTCACCTGCCTGTTTGCGCGGAAGTTGCCGCGAGCGCGCGAAGCGGTGGGGCTCGTGGCGGCGCTGGCGGCTACGTGGCTTATCGCGACGCAAGGCGATCCCAGCGCGCTTTCTATGCCGCTTGCGGGCCTTATGTGGGGTATTGCGAATGGCCTTTCGGTGGCGTTCTATATTATGTATCCGAAGCGCCTGTTCGCACGCTGGGGGAGCTTTGCAGTGACGGGCGTGGGGATGTTTGTTGGTGGCGTGGCGGCGATGGTTGTGTTGCTCGCAGGAGCGGCGTGGGGCCAGCCGGCAGCGCTGCCGCATCTTGATGTGGCGGGTGTCGCCGTGCTTGCAATCATTGCTATAGTGGGTACGTTTGCGGCGTTTGCGCTCTACCTGCATGGCGTGTCCATCGTGGGGTCGGTACAGGGAAGCCTGCTTGGCGCCATCGAGCCCGTGAGCGCCACGGCCTTTTCCGCCCTCTGGCTCGGCACCGCATTCTCCGGCGCCGACTGGATAGGCTTCATCCTGATGATAGCCATGATCTTCCTCGTCACCGCCGAAAAGCCGGGACAGAAAGTGACTCCCGTAGTGGAAACGGAAGGGGAGCGAGCATAATGGGATTGTTGATGCTTGAGGACCTTGCGGCTGAAGAGGCGGCGCGCCTAGGGGTTGTGGCTGCGCCTGCGGAGGTTGGCGGGTACGTGTCGGAGAACAAGTTGCGTGTGTTTGACCTGCATTGCGATACGCTTGATCGGTTGGCGTTTTATGGGGATGCGTCGGTGCCGGGTGGGTTTGCTGAGCATGATGCGGGGATTCCTGCTGCGCGTATGGCGACGCTTGGCGATAACGATGCACATATCTCGCTTGCGCGCACCGCTGGGTTTGCTTGGTGTCAGTGTTTCGCGGCGTTTATTCCGGATGTGGTGCGAGGCGATGCGGCGTGGAGTCTGCTCGAGCGCGTGCGGCGCGTGTGGGAACGTGAGCTGGAGCGTTGCGGCGATCGGCTGGCACGTGTGCGTACGATGAGTGACGTTGAGGCTGCGTGGGTGGCGGGCAAGACGGCCGGCATATTCACGGTGGAAGGCGCATCGTTTCTGGAAGATGACGACGCAGCCGAGGCGCGCCTTGATGCGCTCGCTGAGGCTGGCGTGCGCATGGTTACGCTCACGTGGAACGGCCCGAATGCGCTGGGGAGCGGCCACGACACGACGGAGGGCCTGACCGCATTCGGCCGCGTGATCGTGCGCGAATTGGAACGTCGCGGCATCGCGGTAGACGTGTCGCACCTGAACGACGAGGGCTTTAAAGATGTATGTGCCGTTGCCACGCGTCCCTTCGTCGCCTCGCACTCAAACGCGCGTGCCGTGTGCGGCCATCCGCGCAACCTTGCCGACTGGCAGTTGCGTGAACTTGCCGACCGTGGTGGCATCGTGGGCCTCAACTTCTGCCGCGACTTCCTTTCCGACGTTCACGCTGATTCAACGCCCGACGACATGCTGCGCCACGTCGATCATATACTAGAGGTAGCTGGCGAAGACGTTCTCGCCCTCGGCAGCGACTACGACGGCTGCGACGTCCCCACCTGGCTTGACCCCTGCGACCACGTGGACACCCTGCACAACCTTCTCGCTCACCACTTCGGACAACCCCTAGCCAACAAAATCTTCTCCCAAAACGCCCACACCTTCTTCGCGCGCCTTGAGGTCTAGATCTTTCTTTGCCAAAGGAGTGAAGGAAAACAACAGCTTCGCTTGGGCTCGTGGGTGTTTCGTGAGGGGGGTTGCTTAGTCCGAAATCAGACTTATACTCCGCTGGGTACGAAATCGGACTGACGTATGGCGGAGGACACCTCAATGGACGCACGGAATGCGCGTGCTAACCGCGAATATAACAACTTGTATCGGCTCTCAAACGAGCTCTATCACAACGTAGCCGTGAGGATGGGCTTGTCGGATAGTGCGTTTGACATCCTGTATGCCTTGGATGACTTGGGCGATGGGTGCTCGCAGAAGGAGGTGTGTGTGGCGTCGGGTCTGTCGAAGCAGACGGTGAACTCGTCGGTGCATCAGCTCGTGCGCTCGGGTGCGCTTGAGCTACGGACGGAAGGCGGGCGTGGTACCCACCTTCATCTGACCAAGGCGGGCCATGCCCTGGTCGCGCGCTGCATTCACCCCGTGGTCAAGGCGGAGGAAGCTGCATTTGGCGCGTTGACGCCCAAGGAGTGCGATACGCTCCTGTGCCTCTCAAGGCGCTACTTGGACGCGTTTCGCAGTGAACTTGAGGCCCTGCCCACTACGAAAGGAGGCGAGGCGTAATGGCTATCAAACTCTCAGATCACTTCACCTACGGGCGGCTGGTGCGCTTCGCGCTGCCGTCCATCGCCATGATGATTTTCACCTCCATCTACAGCGTGGTGGACGGCCTCTTTGTGTCAAACTTCGCCGGCAAGGAAGCGCTCGCGGCCGTAAACCTGGTGTTTCCGCTGGCCATGGGGCTGGGTTCAGTCGGCTTCATGCTGGGCACGGGTGGTGCGGCCCTCGTGGCGAAAACGATGGGCGAAGGCGACGAGGTGCGGGCGAACCGCCTGTTCAGCTTCATCGCACTGGCAGCGGTAACTGCTGGCATCGTGTTGGCCCTGGTGGGTGTGGCCGCACTCGAACCAATACTTGCCGCGCTCGGCGCGCAGGGCTCGCTCATGGAGCAGGGCCTCATGTACGGGCGCATTCTTGTGGTGGCCCTGCCGCTGTTCATCGTGCAAAACGTGTTCCTCAGCTTCTTTATTGCGGCGGAGAAGCCGCAGATGGGGCTTGTGGTTACGGTGGCGGCGGGCGTGACGAACATCGTGCTTGACTACGTGTTCATTGCCTTGCTCGGGTGGGGCATTGCTGGTGCGGCGCTGGCGACGGCGGCGGGCCAGGCGCTTGCAGCCATTGCCTCGACCGTGTTCTTCGCGCGCAGCAAGACTACGCGCCTGCGCTTCACCCGTCCCCTTGTAGACTTCCGCGCACTTGGTGCCACCTGCGTAAACGGCTCGTCGGAACTTATGACCGAGGTGGCGGCGTCGGTGGTAAGCATGCTGTATAACTACCAGCTCATGCTCATTGCGGGCGCGGACGGCGTGGCGGCGTATGGCGTCATCATGTACGTGAACTTCATCTTCACGGCTGTGTTCTTTGGCTTCGCCATGGGCACGGGTCCGGTGGTGAGTTTCCACTACGGCGCGAAAAACGAAAGCGAACTCAAGGGGCTTTTCCGCAAGAGTCTTATATTAGTAGGCGGCACGGGTGCGGCCATGCTTGCGGCCTCGCAGTTGCTGGCGGGTCCCCTGGTGAACGTGTTTGTGGGCTACGACCCGGCGCTTGCCGATATGACGTTGCACGGGTTCCGCATCTATGCGGTGTCGTTTTTGGTGGTGGGCTTCAATATCTACGGCTCGGCGTTCTTCACGGCGCTCAACAACGGCAAGGTGTCGGCCCTCATCAGCTTCATGCGCACGCTTGTGTTCGAAACATCCACCGTCATGCTGCTGCCCATCATATGGGGTATCGACGGCGTATGGAGCGCCATCATCGTAGCCGAGACCTGTGCGCTCATACTCACGACGTTTTTCTTCATCTACCTGCGCAAACCCTACGGCTACGCGTAAAACCGTCAGGCGTTTGCGGGGTTTTCGCACCCGCCACCAAGAAGCGCAGCGCATATGGGGAAGCCGAGGGATTAAACGGCGTGCGGTGCGACACGGCTCGCTTTGCCTATAATGTCGAACGGAGAAGACGGGGCTGCTGCGTGCGGCCCGGTTGAGGTGACTTCGGCGAGTGAAGGAGGCAGGGTGGCAACGAAGGGGCCAGGCGGGTTCCCGCTGCGCTGCGGTATAGCGCTTGTCGCCATCGTGTCCAATGCGCTCGCGCTCAATTTGTTCGTGGGCCCCTCGGCGGGCGCGTATCCCTCCTACGCGGGGTTTGCGCCGGCTCTGGCCGCTGTCGTGGCGTATGGGGTGCTGCTCATCGTGTCGCGGAAGCGTCCTGCTGCGCTTGGTGGGCCTGCGGCGGCCGGAGGTGCCGCGGGGTTGTTCGTGGTAGGCGCCCTGCTTGTCGCCGGGGGATATGTGACGCAGTCGACACCGGCGTCCCTCGTCGGGTGGTTGCTTGCCACCTGCGGCACAGCGTGGGTTGTGGTCATGGTGAGCTTGACCTTGTCGAAGGTGGAGCCGAAGCTTGGTTTCACCTTGGTACTGGGTGCGTTTGCGCTGGTCTATGCCGTGGCAGCTGTGGTGGTGCCTGCGCTTTCCGTGGCCCCCTTCGGTCGTTTGCCGCTGTTCGGGTTCTATGTGTTCACCTTCGCGGTGGCCTTTATTGGTGCGCAAAAAGCTGGCCGCGCGGCGCTCGCTTCCTTTTTGTGCGAGGACGTTGCTTCAACGGATGGCTCACTGCGACCGCGCCTGCCGCTAGTGTGTGCCGTGCTGTTTGCGCTGGGCGCGGTGTGTGGCTATACCGCGTTTGTGGTGTTTGGCACGCGCGAAAGCGCCGGCGTGAGCTTCTGGGCGGTGGCGGCTGCGCTGCTCATTGTAATTGTGGTGTCGCGCTTTGCACGCAGCCGCACGGATGCTGTGTTCCACTTTGGGCTGCTGCTCGTGCTCGCCGGGCTTTTAGTGGTGCCCTTCATTGCCCAGACTACGAGCGGCGAGCGCGTGGCGCTTGTGTATATGTCGAACACGCTGCTCACGGCCGGTTCCGAATGCTTCGCCCTGCTGGTGTGGATTGTGCTGGCGGTGCGCGGTGCGCGCTATCCTACGCATGCGCTGGTAACGGTGGCAGGTGGTCGCTTGGCGCTTGCGTGCGGCATGCTGGCGGGGCTCGTGCTGGGGCTGGTTGCGAGTTCGTTTGCGGCGGTGAACCCCCTTGTGCCCGACATGGTAGCCGTGGCAGTGGCGTTTGTGCTGGTAGCGTACGCGCTGGTGGGCCTGCGGCGCTTCAGCTTTGAAGAGTCGTTCGCGAATGCCGCGGCGCCGATAGGGGAAGCACGTGCGCACGCGCACTTGGCACGTTCTGCCAGAGCGTCTGAAACGCAGCAGTCAGTTGAATCGCCCGAGGTGCCGTCCCCGCAGGTGTCACTTGCGGCCGACACGGCTGCTTCCATCGAGTGCGCGTGCGAGGCGCTGGCGCACACCGGCGGCCTCACCGTGCGCGAAACCGAAATCCTCAAGATGCTCGCGCGTGGCCGCAGTGCGCCCTTCATCGCGCAGGAATTGGTCATCTCCCAAAACACGGTGAAGACGCACGTGAAGCACATCTACGCCAAGCTTGACGCGCATTCGCAGCAAGAAATTATCGACCTCGTTGACGAGACAAGTTGCTAGGCGCTGCCAGCAGTTCGTGCCTCACGTGCAAGAAGTCTACGCTCGCTAGCGATAGCAGGTGGCGGTCATGCGGGCGATATCTTTGCCCAGGTCATCCTTCACTACAACTGTATAGAAAGCCAGGTGGCGGCCTGGTTTGTCACATACGGCCTCGGCGGTGAGTTTCGTCCCCTTCGTCGTGCGCAGAAAGCTGATGGACGAGTCCACCGACACGGTGGGTTCCTCGCCGATGTTGCAGCAGATGGCCAGTGCGAAGTCGGCCAGCGTGAAGATGGCGCCGCCCATGACATTGCCCATGGCGTTGCGGTGCACGTCGGCGAGCTCCATCTCAGCCACAGCGCGCCCGCGCTCGCCGGACACAACACGGCATCCCGCGGCCTGTGTGGCAAAACGATCGTCGGCGAACACGGCTTGTATCTCATCAAGGGTAGGGTTTTCAGGAAGCATAGATGTCCTTACGAAGCAGGGGTGGCTGTGACGGCGAACAACTCTAGCCAGTCGCCGTCTTTCACGGTGACGGTTTGGGTGCCGCCGCGGATGACGTACTTCGTTTCGGTGATGGAGTCATCGGAGAAATCCAAATCCTTCATTACGTACGCCGCGCGCTCATAGTCGCTATTGGGCTGAGCGTCGTCCTGCACGCCCAGGGTGTAGGTTCCGGCCGGCAGGTCGGTGCCCACGCGATAAAGCCCACTTTTGTACGGAGATTCAGGGTGAAATTCAGCGCCGGAAAGAGGACGTACGCGCAGATCAGAAGGCGCGTCAAACGCAAAGACATCGCCTTCTTCCAGTTCGACAAAGTAGTTGCCGATATACACCACAGCATCGTCCATCTCAAAGGTGTTCGTGTCCTTGTCCTTCTCGAACACGTAGAAGTTGCTCTGAGTGGTTTGGTTGCCCTCCACGAAATACAAACCGGGAGTGAGGTCTTTGCTCGCACCCACCTCGTGCACGCCGGGCGTGAAGGCACCATCTTTCTCCTTGCCAAGCGACAGGTTAAGGTCAAGGTTTGAGTTCAAGAAATTTCTGACATCGTCGGCCGAGCGAAGGGTGTAAGAGTCGGTGTAGTTGTCAAGGTTATCGAGGTTCTCGTCGAAGCTGTCGTAGGGGTTCCAATAGTTGTCATAGTTGCGGTAGCTGTCGCTGTAGCGATTCTGCGCCACGTCAGTCATCACAGCGCACGCCGTGCAGCTCACGCATCCGCCCATACCCAACAACAGCAGCACGAGGCATCCGCCCAACAGCCAGGGCCACACTTTCTTCTTCTGAGGCGGCTGGGGAGCGGGGTAGGGCGGCTGTGGCGGATAGGGTGGCACGGGCGGCTGCTGGCCCATGCCGTAGTAAGGTTGCCCGACACCCTGATACGGCGGCTGACCCGGATAGGGCTGCGCAGGCTGCTGCGGCTGCGGCGGAGCAGCCTGGCCATACGGCTGCTGAGGCTGCGGCGAGTAGGCAGCCTGGCCGTAAGGCGGGGTCTGCGGCTGCTGCGGGGGATAGGTTGGCGTCTGATAGGGAGAAACCGGCTGGTCAGAGGCCTCGCCAGGCAGCGGCGGGCGCTCGTAAGGTGAAGGCGGTGGTGTTGCGGGTCCACTCGACCCGTCCGGTGCTTCTGCGCCGGTGGCGATAGGGTTCGGTCGCTCGGAATCGGTCATAGGAAGGCTCCTTTGCCTCGTGCGGACGAGGCCATCTTACCATAAACCAGCAACCGGCCCCCTCCGCTATTGGTGCGTCGACCAAGGGGCTGCAACAATTCCTTACCGGCCAGGTTGGTCGTAGGGCAAGGGCTCTGCCCTTGCCGTCAACTACGTCTGACCTGCAAGTTTGCCATGTTGGGCGGCAAGGGTAGAACCCTTGCCCTACGGAGGACCTGTAAAGGGTACTTTTGTTACAGCCCCTTGTCATGTGCAGACTTACTCCTGCGTGGGTTCGTCCTCGTAAAGCAGTGCTTCGGCGGTTGTTTCCACCAGTTCAACCGCGCCTTCGGGGCACACGTCCACGCACAGGCCGCACCCGATGCAGTAGCGCGCATCAAAGGCAAGCGACCCGTCGCCCGGGTTGGGGAAGCGCGCACCTGTCGGACACACCTGCGTGCAGGCAAGGGCGTTAGTGCACTGCTCGTAATCGGTCTCGGAAATGACAAGGGGTATGCGGCTTGCAAGGGAAGGATCGCGCTCAAGCGCCTCCAGAAGAAGGCGGCGCTTCGGCTGCAAGGTCTTGCGCGTGCGACCCTCGGGCACGAAATCGTTAAACTCTATGCCGTTGCCCAAGTTCAGACGCGCGAGGGCTCGCGAGCGCTCGCGGCGCTCGTAGAATTCCTGCAGCACTTCGGAGTTGCGTAGGCGGCGCTTGCCGCTGGCAATATCGCTCACATCTCCCACCAGGTTCGTGAACGCGCTGCGCCTGTCAACGCCCGCCGGGTCGGCCAAGTCTTTCAGCAGGTTTTCCTTTTCGGGAATGACATCCAGCGCACCCACCGAGCGCCCACTCCATGTCTCGGCTGTTTCGATGGCATGGGCTGCCAGCATCTCGCCCATCTCGCCCGCACGCTCGCAGTCGGCGCAGTAGGAAAGATCGGCGGCCACCTTCACCGGAATATTCTCGGCCAACAGTAGCGTCCAAAACTCGGGCGAGAGGCAGGCCAAACACGGCAGCACCACCACGTTAGCGGCGGGCTCCAGGCCGGGGAACACGTTTTCTTTGCACGTGACCACCACGTCCTCGCCGCGCAGTGCGATACGGCGCATGCGGCCGTGCAGGTCGGCCATGGTCACGCGCGTGGACGAGAACGTGTCGCAAATTCCCAGGCAGATGCCGCAGCGCGTGCAGGCATCGGCATCGATAAGGGGCATGCCGTCCTCGCTGAACGAAATGGCATCCTTCGGGCAGGCGAGCGCACACCGCTCACAATCGGCACCTTTCGTGCGCGTGCAGAAATCCCGCAGCACCACGATCCGCTGCGGACGCTCAGGGCTAGCGGCCTCGCCGGCACCGGGCGTGCTGTTCTCGGGTATGTCGGCCATCGACTCAGCCACCAAACACCTCATGTGTCACGTAGTCGATGCGCGCCAGTATGTCCTCGCGCGGCAAAAGCTCAATGCTTTCGAACAAAGGCGGCGACACCATGTTGCCACACACGGCCACGCGCAACGGCTGGAACAGCAGCTTCGGCTTCAACTCCAAGCGCTCACCCTCGGCGCGGCACGCTTCCTCCAGCTTCTCCGCGTCCCAGGCGATGCTCTCGTCGGCCAGCACGCCGCGGCAGGCGGCGAGCGCCTCGTCGGCGCGGGCACCTTCCTTCTTCAGTACCTTGTTCACGCTCTTCTCGTCCAACTCCACGTTGCCGCCCCAGAACATGAAAGCCAGCTTGTCCACCACCTCATCAAGGCGGGTCAGCCGCTCGGAGACCAGCGGATACAAGTCGCAGTACCACACGGCGCGCTCCTGCACATCAGCGAGTGCGGACTCAATGGCGGCCCCGTTGAACGCCGCGTCGCGCTCTTCGGGCGCAATCGGTGTGCCCGCCGCCACGGCGCTGCCGAGGATGTTAGCCTGCGCAAGCCACAGAAGCGACGAGCGCACCCACGCGTTCGGCCCCATCTCTTTGATGTACTGGCCGTTCATCCAATCGAGCTTTGTCTCGTCGAACACGGCATCTTTCTTGGTCACGCGCTCAAGGCTGAAATTCTCGCACAGCGTTTCGCGGTCGATGATGGTGGTCTCGCCGTCAAGCGACCAGCCCAGAAGCGCGAGGAAGTTCACCATGGCGTCGGGCAAATAGCCGCGCTCGCAGAATTCTTCCACGCTGGCCGCGCCATGGCGCTTCGAAAGCTTCTTGCCGTCCGCGCCGAGAATCATCGACAGGTGTGCGAACGTGGGCACGTCGTAGCCGAGTGCTTCGTAGATGAGAATCTGGCGCGGGGTGTTGGACAGGTGGTCGTCGCCGCGGATGACGTGCGTGATGCCCATGTTGGCGTCGTCGCAGACCACGGCGAAGTTGTAGGTGGGGGAGCCGTCGGTGCGCACCACAATCATGTCGTCCATGACCTCAGCGGGGAAGCTCACGTGGCCATATACCGCGTCGTCGAACTCGATGGGCCCGTGATTCTCGGGCACGCGCAGGCGCCACACGTGCGGCTCACCGGCGGCAATGCGCGCGGCTGCCTCCGCAGGGTCAAGGTCGCGGCACGTCCGGTCGTAGCCCGAGTAGCCGCCCTCGGTCGCCTCAGCCTCGGCGCGCTTGGCGTCAAGTTCCTCCTTCGTGCAGAAGCAGGGATACACGCTGCCGCGCTCCTTCATGAGTTCAAGCGCCGCGGCGTAGGTATCGGTGCGCTGCGTCTGGAAGTAGGGGCCTGCCGTGCCACTCACCTCGGGGCCTTCGTCCCAATCGAGACCAAGCCATTTCATGGCGTTGAGGATGACCTGCACATTTTCCTCAGTGGAACGCTCGGGGTCGGTGTCCTCGATACGCAAAATGAAGTCGCCGCCCGTCGCGCGAGCAAACGCCCAGTTATAAATAGCCGTGCGCGCCCCGCCCACATGCAACCGCCCCGTCGGCGAAGGCGCAAACCGCACTCGTACTTTCTTCTCACTAGTCATGGCTTAAGAAGACCTCTCGTTCAAAGCTTGCATTCGTTTGATTCATCCAACGTGGTGCTCTGCCTGAGGGCATGCCACGCGCAGTTCCGCACGAGCCGAACAGCCCAGTGGGCTGTTCGAGCGAGCTCAGGACTGTTTGAGCATGGCATGCCCTCAGGCAGAGCACCGGCGCCGCAGGATAATCCCAATCACGAGTGCCAGTATAGACAACCCGGCGGTCGTCGCAAGCCAGACGCCCCCCATGCCCATCCAAAATGCAGGAGGGTACATGGTAATGAGCAGTGACTCATACGAGAACGTCCACGTGCCATCGGCAAAGAACAGCGAGTGGAACGCGGCGAAAAATCCGTTGAAGTCCACAAGCACCCAGGCGGCCAACAGCGCAAACACTATAAGCACGCCCGCGCCCGCAGCCATCAGCACGCCGCCGAACTTGCGCATGCCTGTTCGCAGCGCCACGAAAACGCACGCAACCGCTGCAAGCACCGCCACACCTATAAGCACCGCCCGCGCAATTACCACCACGCGGTACACATCATCAAGATGGGAAAGCGCCTCCGCATCAAGCGTGTACACGTCGGGCGCGGCGGCAAGGGTGGCGTCGTCGGCGGTGGCGTAGCGCGTGTTCGCGCTCGCGTTGATATCGTGCAGCAGGGCGAACACAGCCTCGCGGTCATTCGATCCAACCGTGTAATCGCGCGTGACAACGGCCGCCTGCACAAGATCGTCATGCGAAAACGGCGTCGCGGGGTTGTCCATCCCGGAAAACGCGTTCGCCAGCATCTCGGTTGTCTGTGGCAGGGCCGCACACATGGCGAACCCAGCGGCCACAAACGTGATGGACAGGGTAAAGGCGGCTACCACGGCAGCCGCCTTGTTGACAATTTCCCTCATGTTCTCCCGCTCTCGTCCCCCATGTGCCTTGGTTAGTTGCGTTAGTCGCGGTCAACCCACAGGGTGGCCGCCGTCATGCCCTGCATGTCCTTCGAGATGGTGGGCTTGGGTCCCAGGCGGCTGAACACGCCGGTGAATGTGCCATCGAACAGGTACAGGCCGTTCAGGTTGTTGTACAGCGTGGGCTCAAACGGCACGGCGCCATCGGGCAACTCGTCGATGCCGGTGTCGGGCGGCAGCGTCTCAGTCTGGAACGGCACAATGTAGCGCTGCACGATAAAGGGGTAGCCCGCGCGCCCGTTCGCGAAGCGGTCAACCAGCTCTTCCCATTCCTCCTGCGACACCGCGGCGCCCGCGTACACCTCGTCGGCGCCGTAGTGGTCGGTGGGCTTGATAATCCATTCGCAGCGGTTTTCGCGGATCTGAGGCAGGTTCACGTGCTCGTCGTCCAAAAAGGCGGTGAGGGGCACGGTCTCTTCAATGAACGAGATTTCGTCCGCGTTCAAAAAGGCCGTGGTGCGCTCGTCGAACAGCACCTTGAAAATCTGCTTGTCATGCACGATATGTCCGGCGAAACTTCCGATGAGAGCCACAGCGCCCGCGCGCACCGCGTCGAGGAACGACTGCGATTCGTTCCAGTGGTCAATCACGTCGTTGGTGACGCAGCGCCGCCATACGGTGTCCACGCGCGCGCCTTCTGGGTCACGCAGTACCTCGCCGTCAAACGTGAGGTCGCGCACGTCGGCCACGATGCATTCCACGCCGCGCTTTCGGAACAGTTCCGCGTAAATGTGAAACTCGTCCACCACGCCGTTTTCCAGATAGTCAACAATGGCCACGCGGGGGTTTTCCACGCGCCGCTCGTAGGTGGCGTAGATGTTTAAAAACGCGCTCACCCAGCTCTCGAACAGCTCACAGCTTTCCACGCGGTGGCGCCGCGCGAACTCTTGGTAGGTGGGCGACAACTCCACCGAGGCTGTGATCTCGCGGTTCTCGTTCATGCCTGACGAGCCGTCGGCGTTGAATTCGCAGAACTTCACGCGCATGTCGTCCTCGTTGAGGAACGTGTCCACGCGCGCGAACGGCAACAGCGAATCGTAGCCGCGCGGCAGGCAGATGAGTTCTTCCAGACGCGGATCGAAATCGAAGGCGCGTCGATACTCCGGGTCGTCCAGGTAGTGCTGGATAACCTTGCAGAGGATGCGGTGGGCCGTTTCGGCGGTGTCCTTCATCACCTGGTAGGTTTGCGCGTCGAACAGGCGCGGCACGAAGCTTGCGGCTACCACCTGGTGGTGCACGATGGCTGTGGAGTTTTGCAGGTAGGTATACGCCGCGCGGCGGCCGGGGACATCGCCCTCAAGCGACGTCATGATGTCGAAGTATTCGCTGGTGTAGTCGGCATTGTGCGACATAGGCGCTCTTTTCCGTCGGGGTGCACAGTTTTCGGCGTGTAGTGTACCACGGCGGCGCGCGGCGCTGGCACCTGCGGCCTGCGCCTACGCGCGACCATCACGCAACTGCCATGCGGCTGTCATGATGGCCGGTGCCGCCCGCCGCCAGCCGTCCGCGGGCGCTTGATGCGCCTTGACGTAGAATAGTCGTGATTTGCCGGCGGTAGGGGCCTGCGCGAACCGATATGTGCTACCCTTGACGCAAAGAGAAGCGGGCGCCCCGCGGGCTTTGTGCGCGGGGCGTTTCGCGGTTGAGAGAGAATGGGGAACCATGGCTGAAACGCATACATCGTACCTGTTCACGTCCGAGTCTGTGACGGAGGGGCACCCCGACAAGGTGTGCGACCAAATATCCGATGCCATCCTGGATGCCATTTTGGCGAAAGAGGCGGAACTGGCCGCGCGCGACTACGTGGCTCCCAACGGCTGCCCGGCCGATCCCGCGCAGGTGAGGTGCGCGTGTGAGACGCTGGCCACCACGGGATTGGTTATGGTGACGGGCGAAATTCGCACACAGGCTTACGTGGACGTGCCTGCCATTGTGCGCGAGGTGCTTTCCGACATTGGCTACAACCGTGCCAAGTACGGCTTTGACTGCGACACGTGTGGCGTGCTGAACGCCATCCACGAGCAGTCGCCGGACATTGCGCAGGGTGTTGACGAAAGCTGGGAGGCTCAGCACGGCCTGGCTGGTGACGACCCTTACGAGCGCATTGGCGCGGGCGACCAGGGCATGATGTTTGGCTACGCCTGCAACGAAACGCCCACGCTTATGCCCCTGCCTATTTACCTGGCGCATCGTTTGGCCGAGCGCCTGGCAACGGTGCGCAAGGACGGCACGCTGCCGTATCTGCGCCCCGACGGCAAGACGCAGGTGTCCGTGCGCTACGTGGACGGCCGCCCGGTGAACGTGGAGAAAGTGGTGGTGTCCACGCAGCACGCCGAAAGTGTGTCGCATGATGAGTTGCTTGTGGCCATTGTTGAGCAGGTAGTGGAGCCGGTGCTGGCCGCCGAGGGCGTGCAACTGGCCGACAACGCCGAGATTCACGTGAATCCCACGGGCCGCTTCGTGGTGGGCGGGCCCATGGGCGATGCGGGCCTCACCGGCCGCAAGATTATTGTGGACTCGTACGGCGGCATGGGTCGCCACGGCGGCGGTGCATTTTCCGGCAAGGACTGCACGAAGGTTGACCGCTCCGGTGCCTACGCCGCGCGTTGGGTGGCGAAAAACGTGGTGGCTGCAGGCCTCGCCGAGCGCTGCGAGGTGCAAGTGGCCTATGCTATTGGCATGGCGCGTCCGGTGTCGGTGATGATTGACACCTTCGGTACTAATAAAGTAGACGAAGAAATTATCGAGCGCGCGGTGAGCGAGGTGTTCGACCTGCGTCCGGGTGCCATCATCGACGAGCTGAATTTGCGTCGCCCCATCTACCGCAAAACCGCCGCCTACGGCCACTTCGGCCGCGAACTCCCCGAATTCACCTGGGAGCGCACCAACAAAGCCAACGACCTGCGCAAAGCCTGCGATCTGGCATAAACGAGCGCGAGATCAACCCAGCGAACCGGTCCACAAAAACGTGGGCCGGTTTTTGTTTGGCGGCACTATTTTTTATCGGTATTCGTCAATCATTGGCGAGCTAATAATTAGTATGAATTTTGCTTTGAATTGGGTACAAATGTACGTTAATATATGATATTATACGAGCATTCAAAAGAGCCAGTGCGGATGCTTCGGTCTTCTGCGACTTCAGTTGCCCATGCCGATGCCCATAGATGGCGGTGGAGTTCCGCGCCGCCCGTACCACGTCCGCAAGATCCTCTCAGCAACGGAACGCAGTCCGCTCGCGCTTTGTGGCGCTTTCGCGTTGGCGTAGCTTGCGGACGTTAGAGGAGGCGCACTATGGAGAAAACTGACATTGAGAAGCGTAGAATGACGCTCGATGACCTTGCGCGCATCGACGAGGAAAGTGGCGTTGAGTACTGGTACGCACGCGACATCATGGGGTTTCTGGGATATACGAAGTGGCAAAACTTCGAGGCTGCTGTTAAAAAGGCAATGATATCCGCAGAAAGCAGCAAAACCGCAGGTGAACACCATTTTGCTGGCGTCAGTAAAATGGTCGAACTGGGGAGTGGTTCGCAGCGCAAAGTTAAAGATTACAAGCTCACACGCTATGCCTGTTATCTTATTGCGCAGAATGGTGATCCGCGTAAAGAAGAGATTGCCTTCGCTCAAAGCTACTTTGCCCTGCAAACGCGGAAGCAAGAACTTATTGAAGAACGCATGGCGGCACTCTCGCGCATTGATATTCGTGAGCGGTTGTCGGAGGCCGAGAAGGAGCTTTCGCGCAACATTTATGAGAGAGGCGTGGACGAGCGAGGGTTCGCACGTATCCGCTCAAAGGGTGATGCGGCGCTATTCGGTGGCAATACAACTGCCGATATGAAGAAACGTCTTGGGGTTCGTGAGACAAAGCCACTCGCTGATCATCTTCCTGCCGTCACGCTTGCTGCCAAGCAACTCGCCACGGAGATGACGAACCATAATGTGCAAGAAAAAGACCTCCAGGGTGAGCAACCTATTACCGAGGAGCACGTTGATAATAACCTTGGCGTGCGCGATCTGTTGGGTCAACGAGGTATCAAGCCTGAAGAATTGCCGCCCGAGGAAGACGTACGCAAGCTTCAGCGTCGTGTTGCAAGTGACGAGCGGACGTTGGAGAAATCTTCGAGGGGGTTTCCGGCGACTGAGTCGCTTTGAGTGGGTGGTATATACTGACGGGTATGAAACTTGCATCGGTTATTCTAGACATACCTACACAAGCGCTTGATGCGCCCTATACTTATGCGGTGCCTGCAGACGGCGGCGACGGCGACCAGCCTGTTGAGGTAGGGTGCGCGGTGCTCGTGCCGTTTGGTGGACGGCGCGCGGTTGGGTTTGTTGTGGCGCTGGAAGAGCGCGCTGAGGGGAATTGGCCGGAAGGGCTTGATCCCGCAAAGTTGAAAGGCATCGTGCGTGCAGTCAGTCGTCCCTACTTTGACGAAGAGGGTGCGGCGTGTGCGCAGTGGCTCTCGGAGCGCTACCTTGCGCCGCTTTCGTCGTGCGTGCGCCTGTTTACGCCGCCCGGTGGCGTGCCGCGCATGGTGCGCTCGCGCGAGGGGTTCTGGCGGCTTGAAGAGCCGGCTGTCGGTGAAGTCGACGACCGCTGGGTGATGCCAGGACCGGCGTTTGCGGAGTTCACGCCCCGCAAAAACGCCGTCAAGCAGGCCTCTATTGTGGAGGCGCTGCGTGCCGGCGAACTGCGCGTAGCCGAGCTCGCTGCTGAGTTTGGTGCGGTGTCGGGCCCTCTGAAGACGCTGGAGAAACAGGGTGTCGTGCGCGTAGAGCGCCGCCGCCGCATGCGTGGCATGCAGCAGGATGAATCGCAAGGTGAACAGCCCGCTTCCTTTACTCCCAGCGCTAAGCCGCCGCTTACGGCGGGGCAGGCGGCGGCCCTTGCGGCTATTGATGCGGCGCGTGAGCGCGCGGCAGGCGAGGTTGTGCTGGTGGATGGCGTGACGGGTTCCGGCAAGACGGAGGTATACCTGCAGGCCATCGAGGCTACGCTTGCGGCGGGTCGCACGGCATGCGTGCTGGTGCCCGAGATATCACTCACGCCACAGACGGTGGGACGCTTCCGCGGTCGCTTTGGCGATACGGTGGCGGTCATGCATTCGCGCATGAGTCAGGGCGAACGCTTCGACCAGTGGGACTTCATTCGCAGTGGCCAGGCGCGCGTGGTGGTGGGGGCTCGCAGTGCGCTCTTTACTCCGCTTGCGAACCTCGGTCTCATTGTCATCGACGAGGAACACGAAGGTTCCTACAAGCAGGACAGTGCGCCGCGCTACCATGCGCGCGACGTGGCCGTCTGGATGGCGCGTCGTGCGGGGGCGGCTGTGGTGCTGGGTTCGGCGACGCCGTCCATCGAATCGCTGCATGCCTGCGCGAAGGATCCCACCTGGCATCAGGTGGCGCTCCCCGAGCGCGCGAACGGCAAACCCTTGCCCGAGGTACGCGTGATTGACATGGCGAAAGAATTCTCCAGCGGGTCACGCTCGATGTTCTCCGGAGCGCTGTCGCGCGCCCTTGCCGAGGAACTCTCGGCGGGACGCAAGGCGGTGCTGTTGCTCAATCAGCGCGGGTTTGCGAAGTTCCTCTTGTGTCGTGAGTGTGGGTTTGTGCCTGAATGTCCGTCGTGCTCCACCTCGCTCACGTTTCATGAGCGTGGGAACTTCCTCATTTGCCATCATTGCGGTTATCGCATCTCAGCGCCTGCGGTATGTCCGGAATGCGGCAGCCCCTACCTCAAAAAATTTGGCGCCGGCACCCAGCGCGTGGAGGCGGACTTGCGCGTGCTTTTGGATGAGACGCCCAGCGTAGGCCCGCAGGTGCCCATCGTGCGCATGGATGCCGACACCACCAGTGGCAAAGGCGCGCACCAGCGGCTACTTGAAGAGTTTGCTGCGGCTGATGCGGCGGTGCTTCTCGGTACGCAGATGATAGCGAAGGGGCTCGATTTCGAAGACGTGACGCTGGTGGGTGTCATCAACGCCGACACCATGTTGAAGCTGCCGGATTACCGCGCCGCTGAGCGTACGTTCGCGCTGGTAGAGCAGGTGGCAGGACGCGCCGGGCGCGCGGAGCTGCCGGGGCGTGTGCTCGTGCAAACCTACGAGGCAGATGCGGCTCCCATTCGCGCCGCGGCCGCTTATGATCGTGCGCTCTTCTTGCGCGATGAACTGCCTAAGCGCAAACTTTTGCGCTATCCGCCCTATGTGCGCATGGCAAACGTGCTGGTGTGGGGCGCATCGGAGGAAGCAGTGCGCCACTCGGCTGAGGCGCTGCGCGAAGGCGTGGCCGCTCAGGTGCGTGACTTTGGCGGCCAGGAGTGGGACGTGCTGCCCGCGTCTCCCTGCGTGTTGGCGAAGCTGCGAGGTACGTATCGCTGGCACTTCGTGGTGAAGTGCCCCTTGAATGGCAATCTTTCAAGCGTGTTGCTACCCTTTTTCCGCGCGCGCAAACCCGAGCGCGACGTGAACGTAGCGGTGGACGTGGATCCCGACGACTTGCTCTAAGTGCCATTCTAGGTTGGACGTAGGGCAGAGCCCTTGCCCTACGGAAAACCTGGGGCAGGTGGGGGCTTTTGTTGTCGCCCCTTACGACACGCGCTGTGCGCCAAGGTTGAGCAGTTCACTTTCCGCAACAGTTGGCTGGCCGAACAGTCCGCGGAAGAAGCGGTCGAGCGCAACGCCTGCCGACTCCCACCAGGTGGGTGGTGCAACGTCTTCCGCGGCGACAAGATCTGCCTCCCACACGGTGGTGTCTTCCTGGTGAAACGACAGATGTCCAACTACGTCGCCCGCATGCACCTCGCCACTCACCTCGAAAAACTCCACTTCCTGATTAAGACGGCCACCAGCGACCGGCACCTCTATGCTCGCGTTCGTATCATCTACGGTGGCGGCAAACGTGCAATCCACCCAGTCGGTATGGGCGACCGTTGCCACCAGGGGACGGGTTGTCTGTAGCTCGCCGCTCTGTTGTGTGACGCTATGCGGCGCCGTGATCAGCTGATAGCGAATCTTCTCGGGTTCGGCTGCTTCCTCGGGTTTCGGAGCTTCCTCCTCGGGAACCGTATCGCCTGCCTCAAGACTCTCGCGGTTTGCCAGCACCCAGTCGTAGAGCGCTTGTGAATCAATGAAGCGCTGCGGCTTCGAGGACGATCCCAGCACCACGGCGTAGTATTCATGTCCGTCACCCCTGTTCACGGCCGTGGCAACGCACGGCCCTGCGGCCAAGGTGTAGCCGGTTTTTGCCGCACACGTGCCGGGGTAAGATTGCAACAAGGTATCGGTGTTGTGAAGCGTCAAGACCACCTGGGCACCCCCGCGCTCAACCACGATGTCCACTTGTGAATACGCCACGTTAGTACGCACAAGGTTACTACCCATAGCGGCGCGCAGCACGCGCGCCGTGTCCCGGGCGCTGCTGTACTGCCCCTGCGCGAAGCGGTCAAAGTCCAAACCGTGGGGGTTGGTGTAGAGTGTGGCGGTTAACCCAAGTTCGGCCGCCTTGGCGTTCATTGCGTCGACGAACGCTGCCTCGCATGTGATCGCATCGCCGGAGCGCCCCTGTTCGGCAAGGAGAACCGCCCCCGCGGCTTGAGCGACGGCACTCGCCGCATCGTTGCCTGAGGCGCACAGCACCGCTTTTAGCGCCGTATCGAAGGTCATCACATCTCCGGACAAAAGCCCCGCGCTCGACTCTCCCACAGAAGCCGCCTCGGGTGTAACCACAATGGTGGAGGTGGCATCCAGGTGTTCGGCAGCCACCAGCGCTGTCATCAATTTTGTAAGCGAGGCAATCTGCACGGGCTCGTCGGCCGCACGGCCATACCACAGCGTGCCTTCGTCATCGATGAGGGCGGCGTGCGCTGCGTCGATGTTGGGCAGTCCCTCCGCAGGCATTCCACGATCTACCGCCGTTTTCTCTCGCACAACATCGTCGGCATCAACGTAACCCCAGGCGAGCGGTGCGGTAAAAAACAGCAAAAGGAAGGCCAAAGACAACGCGATTACCACAACTCCAGCGCGTCTTATGCACGCGAGCGATGCGCCGGGGTGTGAGGCCTGCGGGGCACTGCCGGTACAGAAATGAGTCATAACGCGCTCCTTGTCTTCGTCCGTCGCGCCTTCTCAAGGTGGCGCGGTCGAAGCACTCATCGGTTGTGAGCGGGCGATCCGCAAAAAGGGCGTTTCATACCGTCGCCCGCACTTTCTCTCGCCGCTGTTAGCGAAATGGTATCGGTTCGTTGCCTCCGGGTAAACCCCGTGGTACCGTGACCGCTTACGAAAATATTCGCCCGAGCGGTTGGGGAAAGGGGAGAATCGTGAAGAAGTTGGCAGCGCGCCTTGGGGGTGTCGTGCTGGCCTTCGCGCTGGCTCTTACCATGCCGTGCGCGGCGTTGGCTGAAGGTAACGGGTCGGTATCTCCTGAAACGGCATCTCAGGGGGTAGTTTCTGCACCGGAAAAGAGCACCGGGGAGGCGCATATATCGGAACAAGGCAGCCCATCAGCGGAGCGGCGGGTGGTGCGTGTGGGGTTTCCTCAGGCTGAGGGCTTTGCTATGGTTGATGCGACGGGGCAGCGATCAGGGGTGTTGTACGACTGGCTTGTGGAAATAGCCAAGTATACCGGCTGGACTTATGAATTCGTTGACGGCTCCATAAACGACCTCGTGGATCAGGTTGCAACAGGCGAAGTGGATATGATGGGTGGTATGTTTATCCGCGAAAGTTATCGCACCGCCTTTGACTACTCGCACTACAGCACGGGTTCAAATCTCTGTCTGCTTATTTGCCCTGAAGATGACAAAACCATCGCGAACTTCGACGTAAGCACACTCAAAGGTAAAACCATCGGCGTGTTCAAGAGCGCTCGCGAGAAAATTCGCCGTCTGCACAATTATTTGGACTTTAACGGGCTGGACTGCACCGTAGTTGAGCTGGAACTAGAGGATTACCAGGACTGTCTCAAAAACGGCACCGTCGATCTTATGCTGGGTAGCGATGTGGAGGTTCTTGAGGGGTATAAGGTGGTTGCCTCGTTTCCCGGTGAGCCCCATTACGTTGGTGTGGCGAAGGAAAGCGGTCTGCTGGCGCCACTCGATGATGCCATGACTCAGATTTACGCGGCCGACCCTAGTTTTGCCGAGCGGCTCTACGCGCGTCATTTTCCCAACGCATACGATAGTCCCATTGCCTTTTCCGATGCTGACCGCGCGTACGTGAATGAGGTAGACGAAGTGCGCGTAGCGGTAGTGGTTGGGCAGTATCCGCTGTATTACGAGCGTGAGGGAGACTATCGTGGGCTGACGAAGGACGTGTTCGACCTTGTTTCTCAACGGACGGGGCTCACCTTTCGTTTCGTGCATGCTGCCACCTATGAAGATACGTTTGAACTGGTGAAACGGGGTGAAGCCGATCTTGTGGGCAGCTTCATGGAGGATGAGCGCGCCGCTGCCACGAAAGGCTTTGCGCTTACGGCAGCCTATGCGTCCTTTGATGACGTGGTCTTTCGCAGCAAGAGAGCATCGAGTGACGATGGTCATGTGGTGGTTGCGCAGGTTGCGGGTCGCGAGAATCTTGAACCTGCCGGGGCTACCGAAGGTACTCAGGAAGTTGAAAGCAAGCGCTATCCCACCTTCGTCGCCTGTTTGGAAGCGGTGAATGAGGGGAGTGTCGACTTCACGTGCATGCCGTCGGCCTTTGCTGAAGCCCTGTTCGCCGACCGCTCGTTTCCAAACGTTGCCCCTGCAACGGCGAACCGCCAGCTGACGTCGTTTTCGGCAGCCCTTCCCGAGCCGGTGAATTCACAACTCTATTCGGTGCTGAGCAAAGCTGTGAACAGCTTTACCGAAGAGGAGCGCGCCGCGCTCGCGTCGCGCAACTCCGTGCCCCTTGTCAGTCGCCCCACCTCTCTCAAGTCGTTTGTGGCCGAAAATCCGCTCTTTGGCGTGGGGGTGCTTTTGGTGTTCGCGCTGTTGGCGGGTGCGGTTGCGGTCGTGGTGGCCACCTCTAAGATGCGCGCGCGTATGATGGAACTCAAATTGACGAAAGCTGAAGAAACCTCGCGCGCGAAATCGGACTTCCTCTCGCGCATGTCCCACGAAATTCGCACACCCATGAACGCCATCATAGGATTGTCGAACGTGGCATCGCTCTCTGGAGAGGCGACTCCGTCTGTCAAAGCAGACCTCGAGAAGATCAACGCCTCGGCGAAATACCTGTTGTCGTTGGTCAACGATATTCTCGACATGGCGAAAATCGAAAACGAAAAGATGAGTATCAACGCCACTCCCACGCGCCTCACGTCGCTTGCCGACCAGCTTGAAAGTATGTTCAGCTTCCTCGCGAGTGAGAAGCACCTGCGCTTTGAGGTGTCGTGCCCCGTTGACGATACCGTGGTTGTAGACGACGTGCGCCTCCAGCAAGTGCTGGCGAACCTACTGTCGAACGCCTTCAAGTTCACGGAAGCGGGCGGCTCCGTGCGCCTTTTCATTGAGGAAGAGTCGCGCACCGAGGACGCCGTCTGTTTGCGGTTTGTTGTGGAAGATGATGGCACCGGCATTCGTCCGGAGGACGTGGAGCGCATCTTTAAGTCGTTTGAGCAGGCGGCTGAAAACCATCGCAACGCGCAAGGAACGGGCCTTGGTCTGGCTATTTGCAGCAACCTTGTGCGCCTCATGGGTGGCACGCTTGAGGTGGAAAGCGTCTTCGGCAAGGGTTCGAAGTTCAGCTTCCGTTTGAACCTTCCCTTGGTCGACGAGCCAGAAGACCAGGGCAGTTGCCTGGCGGAGTGTGCGGGTGTGGAAACGGGTGAGGCGGAAGCGCAGCCGCTCGCCGGCGTACGCGTGCTGTTGGCCGAGGACAACGATTTGAACGCTGAAATAGCAACCGCGCTTCTGGATTTGAAGGGTGTCGAGGTGGAACGTGCCTGCGACGGGCGCGAGGCGGTTAACTTGTTCGTTGCCTCGGAGCCCGGGTACTACAACCTTATACTGATGGACGTGATGATGCCCGAACTCGATGGGCTGGGCGCGTCCCGCGAGATTCGCGTACTCAACCGCCCGGATGCGCGCGAGGTGCCCATTGTGGCGCTGACTGCTAACACGTTCCAGGAGGATCGCGACGAGGCCGTAGCCGCCGGCATGAACGGCTTCGTCCCTAAACCCTTCGAAGCCCGCCAACTCTACGAAACCCTCCAGTCACTCTTACCTCCGAAGCCTGAATAGGTGGATGGATGGCTCACAGTGCGCTCGTGCGAAGAAGGCTCGTAGTTTAGGCTTTAGCCAGGTCAAAGCTTCCTACTACGTTTTTTCCGATGACCGTAGTGTTCTAATACGCGCTTTTCCCCGATGACGGGGTTGGGTGGCGTTCCTATAGTTCCTTGCAGCCGCGGCTTAGTACGCATCGAAGCAAGGAGGAAATCTATGGGAGCGAAGAGATCGTCAACGACCGGATGGGTCGTCACGCTGGTGGGCATACTGGCTGCCGTGATGATTGCCATCAACATGTTTAAGGTGCCACCCACCATGGGCCTGCTCATGGAGGATTTGGGTATTGGCCCCGCGCTCGGTGGCTGGCTTATGACGGTACCTACCATTACCGGTCTTATCCTGGCGCTGCCATCAGGCAGCCTCACCGACAAGTTCGGTCCAAAAAAAGTGGGTTTGTTCGCTATTGTGTCAGCTGTTGTGGGCAGCCTGATGGGTGCCTTCATGCCGACGATTGAGCTTCTGCTGGTGAGCCGCTTCATTGAGGGGTTAAGCTTCGCGCTTATTGGTGTGGCGGTGCCGGCGCTTATCTCCATGTGGTTCTCGCCTGAGAAGAGCGGCATGCCCATGGCTATCTGGTCAGGTTGGGTGCCCATCGGAATGCTTGCCATCTTCACGGGTGCAAACTTCTTCATTGCCGCTGATGATCCGGGTACGTGGACGAATGTGTGGTGGCTTTCGACCGCGCTGCTCGTGGTTGCGGCCGTGCTGTTCTTCATCTTTGTCAAAGCACCCGAGGGTTATGCGCCTGAAGATGCGCCGAAGGTTTCAATCATTGAGGGCATGAAGTCACCCGCAACGTGGTTGCTGGCTGTGATTTTCGCCATGTTCGCGTTCATTATGTATGCCGTGTCAACGTTTGCGCCGACGTATTGCATGCAAGAACTCGGCTTCAGTATTGAGGACTCGAACCTCTACTCAAGCCTGATCACTGTTGGCATGATTTTGGGTGTAGTCATCATGAGTCCAGTGCTCAACAAAGTTGTCAAGCTGAAGAGTCGCTTGTGGCTTTTGGTGGTTTCGATGATTCTCACGGCGCTCATTGCCATTCTGGCGTTCAACGTTCCGCCAAGCATGACGGTGGCTGTAATGCTGATTACGGGTATCGTGCTCCAACTTGTGCCGGCTGTGGTCTGGCCTATCGGCCCGGTAGCTGCTGTGGCCCCCATGTACATTGGCACCACGTTCGGCGTAATCGCTCTCGGCCGTTCTATCGGCGGTTTTGGTAACGCTTCCATTGGTACGCTCATTGAGACGTCGGGATGGGGTGCAGCCATCATGGTGCTCGTTGGCATCGGCGTAATTGGTGTGGTTGCGTGTCTGGCGCTGTTCAAGTTCATGAAAGAAGACCCGGCTGAGGCCGCCACTGATGCTCCACAAACAGAGGCTGGCGCAGCTGCGTCCGATAAGTAAGCAACACGACGAGAGGAGGATGGAATGGAAGAGCGAGACTATAAGTTCGTGAAGCACGAAAAGCCCTACACCTATCGCGAGGGTGATCTGACGGTGACGCGGGGGAGTGCTTGGTCGGGTCCGGGGTGCCACTTGGGTTGTGGCGTGCTGCTCTACACCGATGACGACGGTAAGCTGGTTAAGGTGGAAGGCGATCCGGAAAATCCGTTCAATGAGGGGCGCTTGTGCGTACGTTGCCTTGACCTGCCCGAAATGGTAAACAACCCCAAGCGTTTGACCTATCCCATGAAGCGTGCGAAGGAGGATCGCGGTCACGATAAGTGGGAGCGCGTCAGCTGGGATGAGGCACTTCATCTTATTGCCGATGAACTCAACAAGGTGAAGAAGACCTATGGTCCTGAGTCGGTTATTTTCTCGTGTGGCACGGGGCGTGATATCGCACCGTATATCACGCGCTTGTGCTGGTCGTTTGGAAGTCCGAACTTCGTGAACATCTTCTCGGGCAATGCGTGCTATCTGCCGCGTGTGGCTGGCTGCATTGCCACGACTGGCGCGTTCTGGGTTGCCGACTGCGCCCAGCAGTTCCCTGACCGCTACGACAACCCTGAGTGGCAGCTTCCCGAGACCATGTTTATCTGGGGAAATTATCCGCTCATTGCGAACTCGGATGGTTTCTTTGGTCACTGGGTGGTTGATCTTATGAGACGTGGCATGAAAATTGTCATGATCGACCCGAAGGTTACGTGGCTCTCTGCTAAGGCTGAGGTACATCTGCCCGTGAGGCCGGGTACTGATGCGGCCCTGGCGCTCTCAATGATGAACGTCATTATCAACGAAGATCTGTATGATCATGATTTTGTTGATCGCTGGTGCTACGGATTCGAAGAATTGCGCGAACATGTGCAGTCATTCACGCCCGAATATGCTGAAACCACAACGTGGGTACCGGCCGATCGTATTCGCACTGCGGCGCGAATCCTTGCCGCAAGCAAGCCGGCCACGCTCCAGTGGGGTGTGGCGGTTGACATGACGAAGGAGGCGTTGCCGGCTGGTCAGGCTATCATGGCGCTCTTCCAAGTTACCGGAAACGTGGAAATACCTGGCGGTATTATCGTGCCGCCTGAGATTCTTAACTACGGCGGCGGTTGGGGCTTTGAACTTCTGGGCGATGAGCAGAACGAGAAACGCTTGGGTCTGGATAAGTACTCTCTGTTCCGTCTGGGCTTCCAGGCGGCGCATCCCAACACCACAATTGAGGCGATGAAGACGGGCAAGCCCTATCCCATTAAGGCAGCTTGGGTGCAAACGTCGAACTTCCTCGCGTGCATGTCGGCGAACTCCACGGATGTTGCTGAATGCTTCCGCAACCTCGACTTCGTGGCGGGTGCTGATCTGTTCATGACGCCGACAATTATGGCGTTCTATGACGTGGTGCTGCCTGCTTCCATGTTCCCTGAGCGCGATGGCGTGCGTCTGGGTGACGGCGCGCAGCGCGCTGAGGCCATCAATAAGGTGTGCCAGATCGGTGAATGCAAGTCCGATATGGAAATCAACCTGGCGTTGGGTAAACTGCTCGCACCCGAGGCGTGGCCGTGGGATAACGTGCAGGACATGTTTACCGAGATGATAAAGACGTCTGGTATCACGTTCCCCGAGTTGCGCGAAGTGGCACCGGTGTACTTGCCCTTCGAGTACCGCCGACACGAGAAAGGCTTGCTGCGTCCTGACGGAAGTCCTGGCTTCTACACGGCAACGGGTCGTATTGAGCTGTGGTCGACGTACTATAGCAACGCCGGGCTCGATCCGCTGCCTGTGTTTGACGAACCATCACCTGGCCCGATTGCAACCCCGGAGCTTTTGGATGAGTACCCACTCGTGCTTTGCACGGGTGCGCGCCGCTGGCCGTTCTTCCATTCGGAACACCGCCAGGCAGAACGCCTTCTGGCCATGTATCCCGACCCGCTCATTGAAATTCATCCCGACACGTGCGCCCAGCTCGGTGTGTCTGACGGTGACTGGGTGTGGGTGGAAAACATGCTGGGACGCGCAAAGCGCCGCGTGAAGAAGACACCCATCTTTGATCCCCGCATCGTGGCGGCAGACCATGGCTGGTGGAACCCTGAGGGTGACCCCGAGAATCTCTACGATATCAAGGAACTCTGCATTAACAACTTGATTCCTTGGGGCAACGGCAAGAGCGGCTTTGGCGGTAACTATAAGACAAACCTGTGCAAAGTTTATCCGGTGAAGGATGGTGAGTAGCATGGCGGAATATGGATTGCTCGTCGACTACGAGTGGTGCACGGGATGCCATTCCTGTGAAATGGCATGCGCGGTTGAGCATGCGTTTCCTGTGGGACAGTGCGGCGTGGTCGTGTGTGAGATAGGTCCGTGGAGCTACGGACCAGCGAATGACCGCTGGCAAGTAGGGTATCAGCCGGCGTTTAGCGATCAGTGCGACCTTTGTGCCGCTCGCACGGCTGTGGGTAAGCTTCCGGCCTGTGTACACCATTGCCAGGCGAAATGCTTGGAGTACGGTGAACTCACCGATTTGGCGCACAAGATTGGCAGCAAGTCCAAGCAGGCACTGGTTGCGCTCGCCTAATGGAGCAAGAACATCGATATAAAGCAGTGTGGGAGGGCGGCAGTGAAATGAATGCCGCCGCCCCCACTGCTCCGAGTGACGTTACTGAGATCGCTGGATCCGTGGAAGGGGAAAGTGCGGATGTGGTGTCGGGCGCGACTGTTTGTGCACAGCTTGAGGCTGCGGGTCGCCAAGCGCTTGCGCGGGCAGGAATTGAGTGTGTTCCACCGCCCGGGATTACTCCGGCAGAGATGATAAACTATCCATGCGATCAGGCAAAATGATGATTTGAGACATCATATTCTTCGGGCGCATCGCCTGTTGTGCGGTGCGCCCGCTTGGGGGGATTCTAGCTCGGAAGAGGGGGTGGTGCAGGTGGAGAAGCTTTCTGCAAAGGAGCGGATGCTTCGATTGCTGCACCGGTTGGCGGGCGGCCAAGCTGTGTCGTCCGATTCACTTGTACACGAGTTTTCTGTGTTGCCGGTTCTTGCGGTGTCGTGTTATTGGATTTGGCTCTACATAGCCTATTCGCTTGATGTGTTCGTAGTCCCTTTCGAAGATATCGTGCGCTTCGATATCCTTCAAAAGGGATTTGGCTTTCTAGGGGCAGCCCTGTTTATGATTGTTGTCGCGCGATTGCGCACGGCGACATTCTTCGAACGTACCCCCTTTCTTCCGCTCTTTGCCCTTGGTGCGGCTGCATCAATTGTGGTGGTATCGGCGCTTGCGCGGGCGGGGATTGTGGTAGCGGTGCCCGTAATTCTCCTGGTATGGCTGCTTATGGGAGCGGGTACCGCTGCGGCGTTCCTTCGTTTGTTTGACGGCTTGCAGGGGGCGGGCCAGGACCGGTTTTGTGCGATTAACTCGCTGGCGCTCCTGCTCTCAGGATTCTTCTATTTGCTGTTGCTTGGCTTGCAAGATGGTATACGGTTGGTGCTCACAATTTTTGTCGTGTGCTGCACTGCGTTTGCGCCACTCAGCACACCGGGATCTGGCGCGGCGTCTGGCAATGATGATGGCGTGAGTGCTGGAAACGGGACAGGTGGTAAGCGAGAGGTGTCTGCTGGTGGGGTAAAGTCACCGCAAGCGCCCGCTGCAGCGGCCGTGAGTGCACTTCTCAGTTTTCGCGGAGAGTTGTTTTTGTTAAGCGTGGTCTTTGGCTTGGCTTACTGCTTGGGTATTTCGCTCAGCACGATGACGGGAAGTTTGGAGTTCATTTGGCTCTCCCTTTGTATTCCGGGCATCTTCCTCATTTTGTACAGCGTGTTTTTGAAGAATCGTATGTCGGTGCGCGTACTGCTGACCTTCTTGTTTCCTATTGCAGCGTTCTTTTTGCTGCTCTTGCCGTTCAGCAATCCCTTCGGGCTCGTGTTGTGTTGCAGCTTGCTGGTGATGTGTTTCACTACGTATGACGTGCTTAATGTTGTGCGCTTGCGCAGCATTATTGCAGCAAATCGGCTGCCCCGTGCAAAATCGTGGGCAACGGGTCGTTATCCGCAGCTTGCAGGCTTGGTTATTGGCTGGACCATCGGGTATGCGATGTTGCTTTCTGACGACGCGCTTAAAGGAGTACTGCCTGCTGTGTGCGTTGCGCTGGTGGTGGCGATTGTTGGCATGCTTACACGTTATGTATGGAAGTTCAGCGATGCGCCGACGGGAGTTTCCCAGGTATCAGAGGAAACCGTTGAGCAGGTTTACGATGCCATTGCGCTGCGCTATGGGCTCTCGCCCCGCGAGTGTGAGGTTATGGCGCTCTTGGTGCGCGGTTACAGCACCGAGCGCATTGGCAAAGATCTCAGTATTTCTTATCACACCGTAAAGACGCACGTGTACCACATTTACCAAAAGGTGGGAGTTCACGCTCAGCAAGAACTTATCGATTTGGTGGAAGAACGGCTTCGTTTGATGCGGTAATGTTCTCCGCGCGCCCCTTTCCTAAAAAGGGTAGTTTGTGATATACTGCTCCGCTGTATCTTTGCGCCCGGTGCGTGTGCTGCAGCATGTCCGAGCGCATCTTGTTGGAAAGGAAGATCACGTGGCCCAAGCCTCTAAAAGCAAAGCCTCTGAAAAAGACGCCAAGAACGTTGCGAAAGCCCCGATCGATACCGAAGAGATACTGGACGACGATGAAACGCTCGACGTCGAACCCGACGTGAGTGCCGCCGATACCCTCGACGAAGACAAGCTTGAAACGAGCCTCGATGAAGACGAGGACCTGCTTGAAGGCATTCCTGAAGAGGAGCTGAAAGCAACCGTTGAGGTGCAACTGCCGCGCGTTGGCAAGAGCAAGGCGCGCGTTGCACGCAAGCGCAGCGCCGATGCGGGCGTGACCATGCTCACGGGCGACCCGGTGCGTATGTATTTGAAGGAGATCGGCAAGGTTCCGCTGCTGACCGCCGCTGAGGAAATTGACCTGGCCATGAAAATTGAGGCCGGTGTCGCCGCCACCGAGGAACTTGAGCGTGCCGAAGACGAAGGCATTGAGCTTGAGCGCCGCGAGAAGCGCCGCCTCGGCCGCATTGAACAGGTGGGCCTCGACGCCAAGCAGCAGCTCATTGAAGCGAACCTGCGTCTCGTGGTGTCCATCGCCAAGCGCTACGTGGGCCGCGGCATGCTGTTTTTGGACCTCATCCAGGAGGGAAACCTCGGTCTCATCCGTGCGGTAGAGAAGTTTGACTACACGAAGGGCTTCAAATTCTCCACGTATGCTACCTGGTGGATTCGCCAGGCCATCACGCGCGCCATCGCTGACCAGGCTCGCACCATCCGTATTCCCGTGCATATGGTGGAAACCATCAACAAGTTGGTGCGCATTCAGCGCCAGTTGCTGCAAGAACTCGGCCGCGAACCTACGCCCGAGGAAATTGGCAAGGAGATGGGCCTGCCCGCCGAGCGCGTGCGCGAGATTCAGAAGATCTCGCAGGAGCCGGTGAGCTTGGAAACGCCCATCGGTGAAGAGGAAGACTCCCAGCTGGGAGACTTCATCGAGGACGACGCCGCCGTGGTGCCGCCCGATGCCGCCAGCTTCAGCATGCTGCAAGAGCAGCTGTCGAAGGTGCTCGATGGCCTTGCCGAGCGCGAGCGCAAGGTAATTAGCCTGCGCTTCGGTTTGGAAGACGGGCATCCTCGCACGCTTGAGGAAGTGGGACGCGAGTTTGGTGTCACGCGTGAACGCATTCGCCAGATTGAGAGCAAGACGCTGGCGAAGCTGCGCCACCCCTCGCGCTCTTCGAAGTTGAAGGATTATTTGGAGGACTAGCAGGTTTCGGCGGCTTACCAGCCGCCGAAAATTCTCGACGCTGCGAAACCCCCTCGCACCGATCCTCGCCCCTTTTTCGCTTACCTTCGCGTACCTCAGTACGCTCAGCCGCGAAACGGGGCGATTATCGGTACGAGGGGGTTTCTCGCTGACTGACTAGCGCCAACCGGGGAGAAACTTGTTCTACCTGTGAGTTTGACTTACTTGCGCCAACCAGCGTGTCTTTGGTTTAACCAGCGATACTTACTATGCTAACCCGCGCGTCGCTAAGTTCCACCTGCGGCAAACTCACTCCGCTGATTGGCAGTAGCCTATTCCACCTGTGATTTTTACTGAGTTGTGCCAACCTGGCGCCCTCTTACCCTTCTCCTGTTTTATCCTTGCTCAGTGAATCAAACTTACTTCCCTTGATGATTGGAAATGTGCGCCATGGATGCCTATAACCTTGAATTGTTTGCGAGTTGCCTTGCGGGGTTGGAGGGGGAGTTGGCTGAGGAACTCAAGCGGCTTGGCGTGCGCCGTGTGCGTCCGCTTGGCGGGGGCGTGGCGTTTTTCTGCGACGCGCGGCGGGCGCTGGCGGCGTGTTTGTGGTCGCGGTTGGCGTCGCGCATTTCGCTGGTGGTGGGGCGTGTGGATGCGGCGAGTGCCGATGCGCTGTATGACGGCGTGCGGGCGCTGCCGTGGGAAGAAGTTATTGCGCCCGGTGCGAGTATGGCGGTGCAGGCGCATGGTATGAACGCGGAACTGCGCAACACACGCTTCACAGCGCTCAAGGTGAAGGATGCGGTGTGCGATAGGCTGTGTGAGGTGCGCGGGCAGCGGCCTGACGTGGACGCGGCGTCGCCGGATGCGCTCGTGGATGTGCGGGTGCGCGAGGGGCGCGCCACCGTGTCGCTCGACTTGGTGGGTGCGTCGCTCTACCGGCGCACCTATTTAACCCCCGATGATGGTGCTGAGGCGCCGCTTGAGTGTGCGCTGGCCGCAGGGCTGCTGGCGGTGGCTGGCTGGCGCGGCGAGGTGCGCGGCGATGCGGCGCTTGTTGACCCGGCATGCGGCGACGGTGCCGTGGTGGTGGAAGCCGCGGCGGTGGCATGTGACCTTGCACCAGGCCTTGCGCGCGATGCGTGGGGTTTCTTCGGCTGGGCGGGATTTGATGAGGACGTGTGGGTGGACGTGCTCGACGAGGCGGACGAGCGTTTCGAGCGCGGTTTAGCGGCGCAGCTGGGCGAAGGGGTTGCAGCCAGCTCGTCGGTGGCACCCGACCTTACACGCGTGCGCATTGCGGGCCTTTCTACCTCGTCGCCAGCTATTGCGCGGGCGCGCGGGCGCGCCAAGCGCATGGGCTTGCGTCAGGTGGTCAGCATCGAGCACGGAGGTGCGCAGGAGGCTTCTGCGCTCGTTGAGCGCACGGTGGCCGCCGCCAATGCCGCCAACGTCACGGGCACCGACACCGCAGCGCTCTGTCTGGTAGCCAGCGTGCTGGGTGCGCGCGAACAGGCTTCGGAAGCCAGCGCGCAAGCTCATGCTGCGGCCTTTGTTGCCGCTGCTCAAGCGGCGCCGGTTGGTTCGGCGTTTGCCGTGGCGGGTGGCCAGGCGGTGGAAGATCGCTTTGGCATTGCGCCCGCTCTTCGCACGGAACTGGGCCGTGATCGCGTGGCCGTTGAGGCGCTTGTGTTCGACAAGCAGCCCGCTCAGGCGGCCGTCGTGGTGGTTCCTGACCCAGCGGGTGGT
Organism: Gordonibacter faecis; assembly: GCF_030077735.1. Taxonomy (NCBI): domain Bacteria; kingdom Bacillati; phylum Actinomycetota; class Coriobacteriia; order Eggerthellales; family Eggerthellaceae; genus Gordonibacter; species Gordonibacter faecis. Next base: position 107,202 of record NZ_JASJEU010000019.1, read on the forward strand.
GCGGAACATCGCGTGGAGGTGCTCGAACAGGGCTCAGACCAATTCGCCGCGCGCCTGTTCAAGGTGGCCAAAGAGCACCGCAAGTGGGCACGCCGCGAAGGGGTGGGGTGCTATCGCGTGTACGACGCCGACCTGCCCGAATACGCGGTTGCCATCGACCTCTACACCGGTGCGGGTGATGCTGAGGGCAACCTCTACCTGCACATTGCCGAATATGCGCCGCCGTCGTCCGTCGACCCCGCGAAGGCGCGCCGCCGCTTCGATGACGTGCTGGCACTCGCGCCCGTTGCGCTGGGGGTTCGCCCTGACCACGTGTTTGCCAAAACGCGCCGGCGTGACAAGGGCGGCGCGCAGTACCGCGATGCCGGACGGCGCAGCTACGTCACACAGGTGCAGGAGGACGGCTTCCTGTTGGAGGTGGATCTGTCGGGGTACTTGGACACGGGGCTCTTCCTCGACCATCGCCTCACGCGCGCGCTCGTAGGACAGAAGGCGGCCGGCAAGCGCTTCCTCAACCTGTTTGCCTATACCGGCGCAGCCACGGTGCACGCCGCCGGTGGGGGAGCGCTCGAAACGTGTACGGTCGACCTGTCGCAGACCTACCTCGACTGGGCGCGCCGCAACATGGCCGCAAACGGCTTCGAAGGCCCGGCGCACGCGTTTGAGCGCGCCGACGTGCTCTCCTGGATCACCGAATGCCGTCGCTCGCCGCGCCGCTTCGACCTAATTTTTGTCGACCCGCCCACGTTCTCCAACTCCAAAGCCATGGGCAGCCGCACGTGGGATGTACAGCGCGACCACGTGGAGCTGCTGATAGGCGTGTCCCGCCTGCTCACCGAGGGCGGCGAGGCCGTGTTCTCCTGCAACCTGCGCACCTTCAAGCCCGACGTCGACGCGCTTGCGAAATACGGCGTGTCCCTTGAGGACATCACCGCACAAACCATCCCCCACGACTTCGAACGTAACCCCAAAATCCACCACTGTTACCTGGTGAAACGCGCATAATAAAGATGGCTATTGCGCGTCCGACGGCACGGGTGCGCAATCGGCTTCCCACTGCTCTAAGATCACGCTGCCGCGGTACTTGTACACGCCGTAGATGCCGGCGAAATCGTAGCCGGCGCAGGTGAACGTGCCGCCGATGGAGGTCACGAACTCAGCGGCTTCCACGTTGAACGCGCCACGCTGGAAAACGTAGAAGTTCGCGATGTTATCGCGGCTGCCTGTGGGGGCCAGCATGAGGCCCGTGCCAAACTGGATGGGCAGCCCGTCACCCTTTAAGCGCAGGTTCTCAATTATGAGGTCGGGCTCGAAGCGGTAGATCCAACTCTTGCGCTTAAGTACCGCCCACGCGGCCCACACCGACGTGTTCTTCTGCGTCTCGTCGGCGTACAGCGCGTTGAAAAAGTCCTGATAGGACGTGGCCCCGTCCAAGTACGGCTCGTACTCAGGTAACACGTTTGACTCTGACGACACATACAACAACAAGCGTTCCAACGTCGCCCGCGAAGCCAGCGGCGCCCCCTCAATACTGGTTTTCAATTCGGCATAGTCCATGGGAAACTCCTCATTCCGGATGAAACTGAGGAAGGGGCAGCCGAGCCGCCCCTTCCTCTCAAAGCCCTTTTACGCGCAGGGCGGCACCCACAGGTACTGTTGCGGCTTGGCGTCCAGGTCGGCCACCAGTTCATCTACCGGGCCGAACTTCATGCATTTGGCCTGGCAGTGGAACACGCAGGAGGGAAGTTTACCCTTTTCCTGGCGATCCGCGCAGAGGTCGCAAATCTTCGTGAAGGCGGGGATGAAGTCGTAAACGTAGTTGTCCGTCTCAACACCCTCGGCATCCTTCACCGGCCACGGGCCGTTTTGCATCACGCGCACGCCCCACTGCTCAAGCGGCAGTTCGTGCTCGGCCTGGCAGGCCACTTCGCACGAGTAGCATCCCGTGCAGTATTGATAATCAACAAGTATTCCGTTGCGGGCCATTACAGTTCCTCCTCCTTGCAGCGGTAGACCTTGCACAGCGTGCACTTCAAGTCGGCGCCGAAGCCGGTGGTGCCGGGCTTGTTGGCCAGAAGCTGGTTGATGTTGGACTGGCGGAAGCCGTACAGGTTCGGCTCAGCGCCGTCCTGCTCGGGGAACCACCAGCCGTGCTGGGCGGCAATTTCCTTCTCGTGCACCTCAAACGTCAGGCGCGCACGCTGGCGGCAACGCCCGCGGTGGTTCTCAATCCACACCCAGTCGCCCTCAGAGATGTTGAGCGCGGCGGCCGTGCGCGGGTGAATCTGCACCCACGGGTCGGGCGTGAGCTGGCGCAGGTAGGGAATCTGACGGTGCTCGGAGTGGAAGAACGAGGTAGTGCGGGCGCCCGTAATCATGATGAGCGGGTATTCCTCGTACAGATCCGGCGTGGTCACCGGGCCGATGCCGGGCTCTTCGATGTAGGGCAGCGGGTCGTAGCCGAACTTCTCGAACAGCGTGGAGTAGAACTCAATACGGCCGGTGGGCGTGTTGAAGCCGGGCTGACCGTCGGGGCGCATAAGACCCTTCTCGTACTTCTTGTACACATACTTCTGATACACCGGGCCGTGCTCCATAAGCTCGTGGAACGTGAAGCCGGAGGGCTTGACAATTTCGTCGTACACCTCGTCCTCGGTTGCCCAGGGCCACGTGTGCTGCTTGCCCTCGGGGCGGTTGATGGCGCGGTTGAACTCGTCGTCGTTGTCGAAGTACTGAGCCAGTTCACGGTTGATTTCGCAGTCGGACTTCGCTTCGCCCTCGGCGGCGCAGGCGCCCGAGATAGCGGACAGGAAGTAGTAGTGGGCGCGCACGGAGTGCTTCTCGGCCCAGGTCTGCACGGGCATCACGATGTCGGCGCACGACTGGATGGTGGGAGTCATGAAGATGTCGACGGCAGCAATGAACTCGGGCTTCTTCATGGCCTTGTACCAGCGGTCAACTTCGCAACTCATGCAGGCAATGCCGTTGGACGTCTGAATCCACACGCCCTTCACCTTGCCGGCTTCCATGTACTCAAGGCACATGTCGGGCATGGCTTGCGTGAGTCCGTAGCGATACATCGGGAATTCTTTCCAGCCCACGCGCTTCTTCTGCATTTCCTCGTCGATGAGGTCGTAGATGCCCCACGCGCCGGCGGAGGGCTGGTCAACGCCCATGGGGGAGGCGGTGTAGCACATGCCGCCCGGCACATCGAGGTTGCCGGTGATGGTCCACAGTGCCGCGATGGCAGCAGCACACGGCGTGCCCTGGCTCTGCATATCCACGGCGAGGCCCCACACCACGTTCGCGGGATGCGAGTTTGCGAACAGGCGCGCGGCGGCGACGATCTTCTCCTTGGGCACCCAGGTCATTTCCTCAACCTGGTCAAGTGACAGCTCGCGGGCGCGCTCGGCCAGCTGGTCGAAGCCATACGTCCAGCGATCGACGAAGTCGTGGTCGTAGAGGTCCTCGTCGATGATGACCTTAATCATGCCGAGAGCAAGACCCGTGTCGGTGCCGGGGCGCAGCTGCAGGTGAATGTCGGCGTGCGCGGCCAGCCACGTGACGCGCGGCTCGACGGAGATCAGCTTGCAGCCCAGCTTCATGGCATCGGTCACCCAGTGACCCATGAAGAAGTCGGGGTTGGAAATGGTGGGGTTGCAGCCCCACACGATGGTGCACTCGGGGCATACCCACTCGGGGTCGTCGTAGCGCAGCGCCGAGAACTGGGAGAAGTCGGCGATGAGCATGCCGCCGTAGGTCATGATCATGAGCGACAGGCGCGGCAGGTAGCACGCCGTGCCGGACAAGAAGCCGTACTCGTTCGGGCTGCCGAACGTGTTCACCATGCGGCCGACCTGCCACTGGTTGTCACGCGCGGTGCCGCGCAGCGCGTGGATTGAGTCGCCGCCGTAGGTCATGGAAATGCGGCGGAATTCCTTATAGCACGTCTCCAGCGCCTCGTCCCACGTGATGCGCTCCCACTTGCCCTCGCCGCGCTCGCCAGCGCGCTTCATCGGGTACAGGATGCGGTCGGGGTGGAACTCCACCTGCTTGAAGGCCAAGCAGCGCGGGCAGAGCGCACCGCGGTTGTAGGGATCGTCCGGGTCGCCTTCGCACTTGATAAACTTGCCGGTTTCCTTGTCGGAATACACCAGCACGCCGCAGCCCTCGTGGCAGCCCGGGGCCGACCACACCGACGTGCGGGTCACAATCATGCCGTCTTCTTCGTACTGCCACGGCTTCGGATGCTTCCAGCGCGGGTCAACTTCCTGCTTCTTGCCGGCGCCGAAGTTGAACTGGTTCTCCTCCTTGGACGTACCAATTTCGTCGCGGTCCTTCTCCGCGACTGCGTTCTCAACCATCGCAACTCCTCTCGCTTTCGCAGGCCTGTCGGGTGTCTGCCCCAATCGGCCCGCCCCCACTCGGGTTGACGCGAGTTAAACACGCAAATGGTATGACCCCATCGCGTAAAGAGTATGCAGATTACGAATCAGTACAATAGTATGAGACGCTGACCAGGAAAGATGTGACCGCAGTATTGGGGGAGTGAAAGAGGGGCAGCGTGCTGGCGCGCGTAGTGTGTCGATTAGTGCCGGAAACAGACAAGCGGTCAAAAACAACTTTCTGTTTTAGAAACATTTTGGCTTGAATTCTTTCTGTTTTAGAAACATACTAGCCCTAAAATCTTCTGTTTTAGAAACAGGGAAGAGGTGCGGCACGCATGCTCAAGCGTAAAATGTATGACAAGCTTCTCGCTTGGAAGAGCGCTCCGAAGAAAAAAGTGCTCATACTTCTGGGCGCTCGCCAAACAGGAAAAACCTTTATCGTTCGTGAATTTGCGCGCGACAACTATCCCAACTTTCTCGAAGTTAACTTTCTTGAGGACGAAGACGATGCGGCGTTCCTTGCTGGCGCGGATAGTGCTGACGAACTTGTCTCGCGCCTTTCGCTCATTGCCGGTCGTGCGCTGGAGCCCGGAACGCTGGTGTTTCTCGATGAGGTGCAGCGGGCGGCTTCAAACATTGTGACGCTCTCGAAGTTCTTGCTCGACGATGGTCGTTTCGATCTGATTTTGTCTGGGTCGCTTCTAGGGGCGGCGCTTGAAGGGGTGACGTCGTTTCCAGTGGGGTACGCACGAACCGAGCGCATGTATCCTCTCGACTTCGAGGAATTTTGCTGGGCGACAGGAGTTCCCGTTAGCATTATTGATAAAGTGAAGACCTGCTACCGCGACAAAAAGCCGCTTGAGCATACGTTGCATGAGCGGCTTACGAAACTGTACCGCCAGTACATCGCGGTTGGTGGCATGCCGGAGGCTGTGCAGCGCTTCCTTGATGGCAATCGCGATCTGGGGGCCGCGCGCGAGGTGGCAACCGACATAGCAGAGCAGTATCGCTTCGACATTACCAAGTATGCCACTGGTCGCAAGCTACAGATTCGCACGATTTTCGACAACATTCCTTCTCAGCTGTCGAAGGAAAACAAGCGCTTCATGATGAAGTCGGTGAAGCAGGGGGCCACCTACGAGCGTTTGGATGACGATTTCGCGTGGCTTGTTAGCGCGGGGGTGGCGCTGCCGACGGTCATTGCGAGTGAGCCAAAATACCCTCTTGCGCGTACGAAGGTGCCTGAGAAATTCAAGCTGTATTCTTCCGATTGTGGCTTGCTGCTTGCGCAGTATCCGCAGGTAGCTGCCATCGAGGTGGTGTCAGGGGAGGGGGATGCCAACTTCGGCGCGGTTTATGAGAACGTGGTCGCACAGGAAATTAAAGCTGCCGGCTTTCCTTTGTACTACTATCACAACAGCCGCAAAGGCGAGATGGACTTCCTCCTTGAAACGGGCGAGGGCACGGTTATCCCTCTTGAGGTGAAGTCGGGCAAGGATTACAAACACCACGTTGCGCTCAACAACTTGTTAGAAACGGAAGAATACGGCATCGAATGTGCCTACGTCCTGTCCGAACACAACGTTTCGACCGAAGTGCGCGAGGGTAAGCCCGTATATTACCTCCCCCTCTACATGACCCTCTGCCTCTCACTAGAACGAGGAAACGATCTCGAAGGCGTGAAACTAGAAGAAGTCTCCTTCGACGACTGGACTTAATCGCTTGTGGTGTAAGTAAGGTTTACCACTCAAGCTGGTCCTCAGTTAGACAATCCTCAAGTTTTTCTGCTGCTTCCGCTTGCAGCGACTCGCCCATGCCGGGGATCCCGTTGAGGAAAAGAGTTTCTTCGATGGCGGTCTGGGTGTCTTCATCCACGGGAACCACTTCTGTCTTACGCGTCCTCCACTGGGAATTCTTCGATGAAGTCCATGAGTTTTTGTTGGGAGTGGATGTCTAGTTTGCGGTAGATGCTGTAGATGTGGCTTTTGACCGTGTGGGGCGAGATGGTGAGTTTGTTTTGGATGTAGGCGGCGTTGCGGCCTTTGGCCAGGAATTTCAGGATGTCGGTCTCTCGAGGGGAGAGCTGGTAGAGGTCGGCCACGGCGGTGCAGCGGCGCTCGAACAACTCCTTCTCGCTCAGGTTTGAAGGCACGGCTGACTGCGGCGTGCGCTCTTCCACCGCGCCGCCCTCGGGGGTATGGTGCTCGGCGGAGGGGAAGAACAGCATCACAACGGCTACCAGCACAAACGCCATGCACAGGCGTACGATCATGAACGCGTCGGAGTGCGCGCCGTAAACCATCGTCATAGCGGTGGCGATCGCCCAACCAACAAGGAAGCCCAGCGCGCTGAATACGAGTCGCACGGGGGCCTGGCGAAACACGGGCGTGTCCCAACGCTCGACGCTTTTCTTCACGATGAACGCGTAGTTCACCGATACAAATGCCGCCCATGAAGCCACCACCAAGCACGAGCATGCCAGTTGAATGCCCTCGGTGGCAAACGGCATGGAGAGGCATGCCAGCACGGTGATGCACAATAGCACGCGCTGGATAACGGTGATACTCACCGACTTGTTCAGCACGGCAAGCAGCGTAATAACCCCCGCGCCGGGAATGACGAACAGAAGGCCCACCAGCACATCTTCGGAACCCGAGTTGAATAAATACACAAACGTGAGACCGAACACGATGCCGAACGCCACCAGCGACGGCTCAATCTCGCGCGTGAACTCCCACGTGTTCTTGCAGGCTCCCACCGGTGGCGCGTCGGGGTTGCCCTCACCGCGTGCGCTAGCAAAGCGCAAAAGCCCCACGCTGAGCAGTGCATAAATGATGCAGAACACCGGTTGCAGCGCCTCGGGAACCACTGCGGCAAGCGCAAAGAGCGCGCCTCCGCCCGCAAGAGACAGGCTGGTGAAACGCGGGTAGTTCTGCACGCGAATACGGCTGCCCACGTCAAGCCAGCTCACCGTAAGCGAAGCGCCGCTGAAGCCAGCGCACAGGTTTATGATGCAGAGCACCGGGGCAGGCGGTACCGGCGCACCAAAACTCAGCAGCAGCGCTGTCCCAGGCAAAAGCAGGGCAAGCACAGCACTACCGATGAGCACCGGAAGCTTGAACGGGTCAAACCGCGCGTTTTTGCTCACAAGGTGCAAGATAAGATAGCCAAGGGTGATGCCAGCAAACACGAACAGCTGAATGCCGTCGCGCTCGGCGATGGGAGTGTCCTGAATGAAAACGGCGAACAGCCAGTAAAACGACACGAACATCCAGCCAAAAAAGCACGCGAACCCGCCCATGCCAAGCAGCTCCATGGCGCCAATCTGACGCTTTGAAACAGCCTTGCTGTCATCCATCGATTCCCCCTGACCATCTGCACAAACGTCGATGGAGAAACTGACCACGATCCGCGCCTGAAAAGGCATTACACAAGCGCGAGCCCCAACATCTCCAGCCATCAAGTATACATCAAAGCATTCGACGAAGTAATGATGTGGCGGCTTGGCTTATGTGAGATTTGCAGGAAGCATTGCGGCGTTATGGAAATAGACGAGCGCGTGTCTATGCATGGCGCCTGTAAGCGGAGGGAGTTGCCTCGGAAGGTGTTCTCTTCGTTCATCTCGATGCCCCCGCTTCTGTCTGCATGAAAGCAGTGAAAACAAGGTCGGCTAGGTCATCGGTTGTATCTGCTAAGCCGGCACGTATGCCGTCAAGTTTTACTTCGAACTCTCGCTGCATGGTCATGATGAGTAGCGCTTGCTTCATGTCAACCGAGCGTGCGCCGTCACACGTTGCCGGTCGATCGGTTTCAAGCACTTGGTGAGGGTTGGTTCTAAGAGCTTTTGCGAGACTCGCTTCCGCAAGTTCATCCATCGTGTGGCTGGGGGCTTCGTCTTCGCTTAATCCAAATTTAGCTAACACATAGATAAACAGGCTTTCGCGCAGTATCTCGACGTTGAGCGTACCGGCTGCACGTGCGGCAAGAACGCGCTCAACCTGCCTGTTTGCTTCCTTTTTAGTCGCCAGTAAATGCTCTTTAATGTCGCGACGCATGAACTTCCCCTCACCTTGCTTTTTAGTCTGTGCTTATGCGCGGATAGGATTGAGGCCTAAGCGCTTTGCTAACTCTTCTAAATCATCGGCAATGTCGCCATACACGAGCGGAAGGTGCAACCCGAAGCGCATCTGCTTCTTGAATAAATCGCGCGTGTCTTTCACCTTAAACACAAAGCCGCCGTTACAGTTGTCGGTATCAAAACCGGTTCCGGCAACAATTTCGCCTTCAACAATAAGCATTTCATCAAGGGTGGGGGAAATGCGGCATAAGGTGATCTTCTGACCTGCATCAGCGGTGAAGTTGTGCCGCTGAATGGCACCGAATCCCTGGTCGTAGGCGAAGTGGCGCAGAGCGTACTCATCAGCGGCTGCCTCAAGGCCATGAAGCTTGCGGCAAGGTGTGGAGTGAATAACCGAATAAAGATTGGCCGCTTCCTCCAAAGAAATGCCAGCCACATCTTCCTCATGCACATTAACTGGCCACTCGATATGATTCTCAGTAACCACAACGGGAAGCGTATTGCCCATATAGGCAGCGCTGTTGGAAAGCGCCATTTCAGCAATCATGCACACCACGGAGGTGATATCGTACTCGCAGGCAGACGCAAAGCCCTGTTCCAGATTAAGCGAGTGTGCAAGGCAGAAGGTGAACTGCTGCTCGTTCAAGCGGCGTGTTGAGCAAGCATCGGGGCAGGGTGCTGTGAAGCCCGAGCAGTCGTAGAGATCCATGAGCTTTTGTACGACGGTCCAGGCTATCAATGATTTCACAACGAAGGGCTTATCGATGATGCAGGGGTCGGCTCCAGCCATGAGTTCATCAGCCATTTTACTGCATGCTTCGAGTTCATCCGGCGTGATATTGGGGGTGTCGCGACCCGGAGTGGTAACGTTACCTTCCTCGGGAAGAGGGCTCATCATATCCATCAGTTCATGTACATTCACGTGGCGAAAGTGCGTTCCCAGTTTGCGCGTCACGTCAGAGAGACACACGAATGAATCATTACCACCAGCTTTGGGGGTAGTGGAGTCGAATCGGGGTGCGAGCAGAATGTTTGCGGTGCGTATCGCTTTCTCTGCGCGCAGGATAGCGCAGTAGCGCGCAACTTCCGGCCAATCGAATGCTGGTAAGATGTCGGCCCCGCGACGCAGGGCGGGGGCGGTTGACATTGCGCCGAACGATTTGGTGGGGTTCATAACAACAGGCTTGTTCGTGCGGCAGCAGAACTCCACAAGAATTTGATTTGCGCCAAAATTGGACATGACTACATAGAGGTCGGTTTTTTGATCGTCTGCCAGCATTTCCTCGAAGTAGGCATCCTTAATATCCCAATCATCAGTGCCGCGTACGATGGTGGGTTCAAGTATATGTGCGCCGGTAGAGGCAACATATTTTTCAATGTTGGCCAAAAAGCCCTTGAGCATTTTGCCTTGCACAATGGCGTCAAAGCCAGGCTTGATGGCGTCGCCGCCTGCCATGCGGCACGGTCCTTCATAGTAGTATTGATGCTCGAAGCCAATGAAGAGGGGTTTTACGTTCAGCTTGATGTCGGTGACGCTGCGTTTCATAAGCGTTTCCTCTCGTCTTATGGCCGGCCTTGAGTGGTCGGCATAGCTTTCGCTCTTTAAGCGCAGTGGGGTGCACAGAGGCTCTCCACTATAGTGTTAGTGCGAACTTACGCTTCGCCGGGGGGTTTGATGCCCAGGTGGTGGGAGACTTCGTTGGGCGAAGTGAGGCCTAAGTCTTTGCAGGCGCTGGCTACGCCGGGGGTGGCGCCGGTGGTGGCGTCGATGCCCGGGGGAGCGGCGAGTGGGGGAGCCTCGCAGGGGGAAACTTCCGCCGCATCAAGCGCTTTTGCCGCTTCGGCCCAGCTGGTGGCGCTGGTGACGGCATCGGGTGCGTCGTCCGCGCCGGAAGGGGAGTAGTCGTGCGCGCTCATGATGCTAGCGCCTCCGCACCTTCGGGCGCGCCCTCGCCGCGTGCAGCCAGCGCCTCTGCATCCTCCACAGCTTCCTCGTCCTCTTCGAACACCGGAGGCTTGGTGCACACGTATATGATCCAGAGCACCGTACCCACGGCGGCGGTCACGGCGCAGAGCGGTGCCACGTTCGTCCACAGCTGGGCCTCGCCAATGACGTAGCCTACCACCGGCGTGCACAAGAGGTTCGAAATGCCCTGGAAGAAAATGATGATGGCCATGCCCACCGGCATGGTGACGCGCTTGGGCATGGTGACGGGTACCATCGACCACACAACCCCGCTCGTCCAGCCGCTTTCCAATCCCAGCAGCACCAGGTACCACGGCAGATACTCGTACGGAATAAGGAACGCGCCCACGTAGAAAAACGCGCAGAACCCCGCGATAATCACCATGATGTTGCGCTGACGCAGCTTCTGAAACTTACCCAGCAGAAACGCCGTCACAAGCGCCATGGGGATGGACGCCGCAAAACCAAGCGAGGCCATGGAGCCGCCGGAAATGCCCGCCTGCGCCTGCGCCGCCGCCATATCAACGCCGGAGGCCAGCAAGCGTTCAAGTTCCACGCCCTGCACGTAAGTGGGCACCCACGTGAGCACCGACAGTGACGTGAACATCAGAAAGCAGAACCCCAGGCCAAAGAGCCACATACGCTTCACCTTGAAGCCCTCAAGCGGAAGGGCGGCGGGGCGGTGCTGCTTCACGCCCGTCTCGCGCTCGCGGCGGGCGGCCACGCCGCGGCCCACATGCGGAACGCTCACGAACAGCGCAAACACCACAAACGAGACCAGTGCCAGCACGTCGGAGAACCACCACCACGCGTGCCAGTTGTGCGGGTCGCCGGTGAGCGCCAGCGCCACGGGCACACCAATGTTGTAGGCAAGCGTGCTTCCCACCACGTACCACAAATTCCAAATGCCCATGGGAAGCCCCGCCTTCTCGCGGGGGAAGTACATAGAAATGATGGTGGTGGCCACCACGCCCATCATGGCCACGCCGATGCCTTCAAGCACGCGCCCGGCAATAAGCTGGCCAAACGTGGCTGACAGCGCGCCCACAGCGCAACCCACCACCATAAAGGCCAGCCCGAAAAGCCCCACGCGCTTGGGCCCGAAACGGTTGAGCAAAAACGCCGAAGGAAACGCCGTCACAATGCCGGCGATGGCAATGACGGACATGAGCCAGCCCGTCGTGCCAGGGTCGGTGCCAAAATCGGCCATGAGGGCCGGCATGAACGTGGGCACCTTAAACTGATTCATAATGACAATAATGCCGCAAAACAGCATGGCGAAGAGCACGATCCAGCCTTTACGCTGGCGGTTTTTCGCCTCGTCAGGGGAATTCTTGGACAAGTCGCTCATGATTGATCCCTTCTCTCCGCGCAGGCGGGGATACAGGTGGAATGAAGGCGGCCCGGACGCGGGGTGTCCCGGCCGGGCCGCTTACAAACGGTAGTGCTTCGTATTCAGCCGGTACTATTTAGTGCTGAGCCGGAGCTTCGCTACCCTCGGCGGGCTTGCCAGCGGGAGCACCAGCACCCGCACCCGCACCAGCAGCCTGCTTGGACGGCTTCACGCCAAAGCTCAAGATGCAGCCCACCACGCCAATGGGCACCAGCGCCCAGAACGCAAGCATCGGATCCACGTGAATGCCCTGTGCCACGGCTTCCTGCACGGCCTGGCCAATAGCCGGACCGAAGTCGGCCGGGGTGCCGCCAGAGGCGAGCACGGCCTGCTTGGCCTGAATGGCCACGTTCGAGGCGGCCGTCAGACCCTCGTTGAACGGCGCCAGCGCGTAGCTGGTCACAATCTGGCCAGCGTACTGGCCCAGCGTCAAGAACGACAGGCCAAACGCAACGGCGGTCGCGCCACCCTTGAACACAAACGTCGGCACGAGCGGACGGCAGCATGCGTTCAGCATCATGTTGCCAATGCAGAAGAACAGCACGTAAGGGATGAAGAACTCGGCATGGAACGCCAGCGCGGAGCAAATGGTCAGGCCCAAAATACCCACGACCACGCAGAGGTACTTCTTGGACTTCGGCGTCTTGTCGAGGATAAGGCCACCCAAGGGAGCCAGCGCGCCACACGCCACAATCAAACCACCCCAGAGACCAGCGGTGGTGGCATCCCAGCCAAAGCCACCCAGAGCCTCAGGCGTCTGCAGCCACGTCTTCAGGTACTGGCTAAACGCGTAGTTCATGTAGTTGAAGATGGCGAACATAATAATGAGGCACCACAGCTGACGGCTCTTGAAGAACTTCAGAACGGCCTTCAGCGGCTTACGCTCAGGCGACACCTGCGAGCGCTCGTCGCCCTTCGGGTCGCGAAACACCACAGCAAACAGAATGCCGAACACAGCCGCTACGGCCACCCACACCCACTGCAGGTTCGCCATGTTGGAGCCCACCATATGGTACACGCCGTCGTTCACGAAGTTCGACAGGAAGATACCCACGGGAGCCCAGCAGGACCATATTGCCATGGCGCGGCCGCGCGTAGCGTCCGGGAACCACATGGACACACACGTGGGACCAGCCACAACGGTGGTGGACAGGCCCAGGCCCAGAATGAAGCGGCCCGCCAAAAACACGTAGAAGTTGCCGCCCACAAAGGCCGCGCTCAACGCGCTACCCACAACCGCCGCGCCAATGCCAATAAGCGTGGTGGCCTTCGCACCAAACTTGCGCACGAGGATGGTGGTGGGCAGGGCCATAATCAGGGCGCCAATGGGCACCAGGCCCATGACGTTGGACAGCAGGCTGAAGTTCGCCGGATTCGCGAAGAACGCGTTGTTCTCGGCAAGCCAGTTCTTGAACACCGGGAACGTGATGCCGGGAAGCCACATCCAGGCAAACACGATGCCCACTGCCGCCAAAAGCGACACAATAAGGCACGGCCAGGCGTATGAGGGCGTCTTCTCCACAGGCTTGGCTGCGGGAGCGCCGGCTGCGGTTGCAGCAGCAGGATTACTCATAGTTCCCCTTCTTTCAGACGCCTCCTTGCGGGCGTCTTGCACGGTGGCGGGGCGCGAGCCCCGCCAGGTTACTTACAGGTTGAACAGCTTCGCCGCGTTGCCGCCGAGCATGAGGTCTTTTTCCTCCTGCGACACATCGAGCGCATTGATGGATCCCACCGAGCGGGCCATCCACTCGTAGAACACGGGGAAGGACGAACCCAGCAGCAAGTGATCGGCGCCGCATACCTTCACGGCGCATTCAAGCTGCTCTTTGCTCCAGCTCATGGGGTGCGTCATGTCGAAGAAGATGTTGTTGGTGAGGTAGCGCTCGTACGCCTCGCGGTCCACGTTGGTGGCCAGGCGGTTCATGGCCTCCTTCTTCTTGACGGACACGTGGGGTGCCAGGATGTCCTTCAGCGCAAACCAGTTGCCGCCGAACATCGTGTGGATGAACTTGAGGTCGGGGAACTCGTCGAACATACCCGAGTACACCTCGCGGCCCACGGCGGTTGCCTGCACGTGGATGCGGCCCAGTTCGCGGCGCAGCGGCGTGTATTCGGCGAAGTTGCCAAACGCGTTCTGGCCGGGGGTGTGGTGAATGGCGCAGGGCACCTTCTTCTCGTTCAGCACCTTCAGGTAAGGCTTGAACAAATCGTCGTCGAGGAACTTGTCGCCGTAGCAGCAGGCGAACTGCACGCCCACCATGCCAAGGTCACCGAGGCAGCGCTCAAGTTCGTAGATATCTTCCTTGCGGCCCCACGGCGGGATGACGGCGTTGGCGGCCAGGCGGCCTTCGGACTGGCGACACATCTCGGCGGCCTGGTCGTTTACGATCTTGCACATTTCAAGCGGCAGCCATTCCTGCCACACCGGCATGCGCAGAAGGGCAATATCCACGCCCACCTCGTCCATGGCCTGGATCTTTGTCTCAAGCGTGTAGTCGCCTTCCACGTAGTTCAGGATGTCGCGGCCATCTTCGGTGGCGAGCACAATCTGATCCTTCGCGCCGTCGGGGGTCTTCCCGCGGTAGGCCTTCAAACCCATGGTGATGGGCGCGGAATACAGAAAGCCGTTCAGCACCTCTTCGTTGGTGAACAGGTCGGTGGGCAGAAAGTGCATGTTGATATCGATAACCTTATTTTGAGCCATGGTTCCTCCTTGTCCGACGGGCACCTGCCCCGCGCCTCGGGCGCGTGGGCCACATGAGGAGCGGGGCGGCCGCCCGTCTGGTGATTACTGGTAGATCGGGGTGACCTCGCCCTTCGCCATCTTTTCCATGTTGGCGGAGTTGCGTTCCTTCCAGTCGATGCGTCCCTGCTCGCGCTGGGCCTGCGTGACCTCACGGCTGAACTCGTGCGGCAGACGCACGTCAACGTTCATCAGGCGCTCGGCAATCTCGCCGCCGAAGTCGTCCGCGAACTGCGGTCTCGTGCTCATAGGTTCCCTCCTTCCCGCTGCTCTTTTTGCTCTCCTGTTGCGCCGCCCCGCTTATAAGGGGGCGGCGGCGAACAAGTGTGGTGGGGGCCCTGCCCGCGCGCGGGTGTGCGGGCAGGCAGGGCGGGGTGGGTGCGCCGGCACGCGGTGCGGCGCACCTCGGGGCGTGCGTTACGCCTGCTCGATGGCCACGATCATCTGTTTGGGGGCATCAATCGAGCGCGCAAGTTCTTCCACGTCGCCCCAGGCGAGGCACTGCGCCTGGCAGTGCTGTACACACGTGGGCTGC
This sequence comes from Gordonibacter faecis, assembly GCF_030077735.1. NCBI lineage: Bacteria > Bacillati > Actinomycetota > Coriobacteriia > Eggerthellales > Eggerthellaceae > Gordonibacter > Gordonibacter faecis. Next base: position 122,305 of record NZ_JASJEU010000019.1, read on the forward strand.
TTGCCCTTGGCCGTGCGCTCGGCGCAGAGGTCGCACCAACGCGTGAACTGGGGAATGAAGTCGTACTGGTAGTCTTTCTTGGACTCGTCGATATGCAGCGGGCCCAGCTTGGTAATTTTCAGGCCGAACTCGCGCTCGCTGTAGCCGTGCTCCTGCTGGCAGGCCAGCACGCAGGCCTCGCAGCCGGTGCAGTAGTCGACGTCGACGAGTATTCCACGGTATGCCATGTCTAATTCCTTTCCGTCGGGTTCTCGACTAGTCGGCCTTGTAAATCTTGCACATCATGGCCTTGTAGTTCGAACCGAAGCCCGACACGCCGGCGTCAAAGGGCACCAGGTTGTTGATGTTGGATTCCAGTACGCCGAACAGGCCCTTTTGCTCGTCTTCCACGTTTTCCTCGGCGGCATCCTTGCGCTCGGGGAACCACCAACCGTGCTCGGCTTGCAGCACGCGCGGGTCGTAGGTGTCGTTGAACGAGGCCTTGTACTTGCATTTGCCGTGCTTGTTCTCAAGCCAAATCCAGTCGCCCTCTTCGATGCCATTGGCGGCGGCGGTGTCGGGGTGGATGTACACGAGCGGGTCCGGGTGCAGGGCGCGCAGCTTCTTGATTTGGCGCTGCTCGGAGTGGAAGAAGTGCGGCACGCGCGCGCCGGAGGTCACGATGTAGGGGTACTCTTCCAAATCCTCGGGGGCGGAGTACGGGCTTTCCACGGGCTCCACGTAGCTCGGCAGCGGATCGAGGCCCGACCACGAGGTGTGGTGGAACACCATGGAGTAAATCTCTGCGCGACCGGTTTCGGTGCGGAAGCCGGGCTGGCCGTCGGGGCGCAGGTCGCCGGTTTCGTACTTGCGGTACTTGAACTCGGGGTACTTCCACGTGGATTCGCGCAGTTCATCCCACGTAAAGCCGCCGTCTTCCAATGCGTAGTCCCACATCTCCTGCACGCTGTCCCAGGGCCAGGCGATGTCGTTGTTCTCAGGCTTGATGGCGTCGGTGAGGCGCTTGCCCAGCTCCAGGAAGATGGTGTTGTCGGGCTTGGAGTCGCCCACGGGTTCGATGGCCTTGTTGATGCAGCTGATGCGATACGCGTTCAAGCCGCCGAAGCCGTCGCGCTCTTCGTAGGTGGCCGCCGGCAGCACCACGTCGGCCAGCGCCATCATGGTGGGGGTCATGAACAGGTCGGACACCACAATGAAGTCAATCTGCTTGTACCATTCCAGCTGCTGTTCGGCCTGGGCACCCATGGTGGCCAGGAAGTTGTTCGTCACAATGTAGGCCGCGCGAATGGGAATTTCGCCGCGCTGCCACGCCTCAATGGTGGCGTTGGAGGACAGGTTCTTGAAGCCCACGGCGAACATGGGGTAGCGCTCCACGCCGATGCGCTTGGACTGCTCTTCCTCGGTCATGAGTTCATCCCAGCCCCAGGTGCCGGTCCAGTTCGGCTGCTCGATGCCCCAGCACGCGTCGCCCATGACGTTGCCGCCCGGGATGTCCAGGTTGCCGGTGATGCACCAGAGCGCCGTGATGGCGTGCGCTGCCTGCTGGCCGCCCGTCTGCTGGTCAAGCGCCACGCCCCACTGAATGGCCGCGGGGTGCGAAGTGGCATAGGTGCGGGCCACGCGCTGCACGTCTTCCTTGGCAACCCAGGCCTTCTCGCACAAATCGTCAAGGTCCATCTCGGCCACGCGTTCGCACACGGCTTCCAGGCCGTATACCCACTTGTCGCAAAACTCCTGGTCGTAGAGCTTTTCGTCGCAGACCACCTTCAGCATAGCCATGGCCAGCGCGCCGTCGCCGCCGGGGCGCACGCGCAGCCAGTCTTCGCCCGCACGCGCCGCAAGCCACGTGAGCTGCGGGTCAACCACGGCCACCTTCATGCCGCGCTTCATGAGGTCGGTGATCCAGTGACCATAGAAGCCGTCGGCGTTGGAGTAGAAGGGCTGGTGGCCCCACACGATGCAGTACTCAGGTACCGTGTAGCGTGGGTCGTCGTAGCGCTGGGGAAGGAACTGTGAGCAGTCCATGACGCACGCGCCGCCCAGCATGCAGGCCATCGACGCAATACGGGGCAGGTAGCACGAGTTGCCGGCGAAGTACGGCACGCCCTCGTTCGGCGAGCCCACGCAGGCGTTCAGGCGCGTGACCTGGTGAATGTCGCGGCCCGTGCCCTGGCACATGGCAATTTTGTCGGCACCGTAGGTGTCTACGACGCGCTTGAATTCGCGCACGATAATGTCGTAGGCCTCATCCCAGCTGATTTCTACGAATGTGTCCTTGCCGCGGTCGGCGCGGTCGCGCTTCATGGGCTTGGTCAGGCGGTCCTCATGGTATACGTAGTCGGGGATGCACAGGCAGCGGCTGCACAGACGTCCCTGGTTGTAGGGGTCCTCCGGGTCGCCTTCCACCTTTACCAGCTTGCCGTCCTTCACGTAGGACAGGATGCCGCACACGTTGTGGCATCCGGGCGCGCTGCGCGCGGTGCCGCGAATGACGGTCATGCCATCCTCTTCCCACGTCCAGGGAACCTTTGGGGTTTCGGCGGCCGGGATGGGCGGGCGCGAGTCGGTCTTCTTCGGCAAGCGCGAGCCGCGGCGGTACTTCTTTCCGTTGGTCTCGCTCCAGTGCTCCTGCACGGAGGCCTCGGCGGAGTCGGCCATGCTTTCCTCCTTTTCCATGTCTTTCCTCTGTTCTCGTCTCTGCGGTGAGTCGTTTCCGGCTCGGATCTTCGTCCTTGGTACTTGGGGCACTCGGGTCGCAGTTTCCGAACGCGCCCAGCATAAGAAGGCCGCGCGAGCCCATACCCCCCACACAGCATGACGGGGCCGTTTTCAGCATTCCGACCCGAGCGTTTTGGGTGATCATGCCATTGGTATGACGCGTTTATCTGGGGAAACGGGGCGCGTGGGGAACGGGTAGGCGCGCGTGGGGTGGTGCTGGGTGCGCGGGGTGGGCCGCGGTTTTTGCGGCTTGGCGTGTGCGGGGGTGACAAGCTGGTGTCGGTCGGGCGGGGAAGGGGTGTTGCGGTTCCCGGGCGCGGGTGGGGGTGCTACCATGGGGCCATGAGTCTTTTTGCTGCGGAACATATTAAAGCGTCCTATCCGCGCGACGGGCAGGAGGTCGCGCTGTTGCATGACGTGTCCTTTCAGCTTGAGGCGGGAACCATCTATGACTTGGTGGGCCCTTCAGGCGCGGGGAAGTCCACGCTCTTGCGCGTGTGTGCGCTCATGCTCGGCCGCGACGGCGGCGAGCTGTACTTGGATGGCCGGCCTTCGTCGGCGTATCGGCCGCAGGAGTGGCGCCGGCGCGTGTGCCTTGTGCCCCAGCAGGCGGCGCTTGTGGCGGGCACGGTGCGCGACAACTTGGTGCTGCCCTGGTCGCTGAAGGTGAACGCGGGGGAAAAGCCGCCAGCGGATGCCGCGCTTGTGCGCCTGCTTGAGTTGGCGGAGTTGGCTGACGTGGGGCTTGAGCGCGATGTGTCGCAGCTTTCGGGTGGGCAGGCCGCGCGCGTGGCGCTGCTGCGTGCGTTTGCCACGCGCCCACCGGTGTTGCTGCTTGATGAGGTGGATGCTGCGCTCGACAACGGCTCGGCCTGCGCTATCGGGCGTTTGACGAAGGCGCTGGTTGACGAGCGCACCACGTGCGTGCGCATTCGCCATCGGGCGGCCGATGGGTTCGCGTCGGGCACGTTTACCCTGCGTGCGGGCGCGCTGACCTATGCCGATAACTCGCCGGTGGCTGAGAATACCGCGTGTACGGAGGGATTTGATCCGGCAGCGTATGCCGACGTGCGTGCGCTTGCTCAGGCGGCGGTGCCTGTGGCGGCGGGTGTGGGTGCGGGCACGGTGGCCGCACCTCCCGCATCCGGGCCTCAATCAAAGGTGCACTCATGAGCGGGGGAGTAGTCGACATCGGCTATCTGGAACTGTTCGCCGCAAGCGCGCTCATGTTGGTGGCGGGCATCGTGTCGTGGCGGCTGGAGCTGGGGCAGACGAAACGCATTGTGGTGTCGTCGGTGCGCACGTTCGTGCAGCTGCTTGCCGTGGGCTTCGTCCTCATGTTCCTCTTCGAGTACCAAACCTGGTGGCTCGTGCTGTTGCTTTTGGGCTTTATGGTGTTGGCAGCCACGCAGATTGCTACCTCGCGCGTGAAAAGTTCCATCCGGGGGCTTTGGCCTGCGGTATTCGTCTCGCTGTTCGCCTCGTCCATCGTGGTGGCGTTTGTGGTGGTAGAGGGCGTGATTCACGCCGACCCGTGGTACAACGCGCGCCAGTTGGTGCCCATCGCGGGTATGATTATCGGCAATGCCATGTCGGCCACGGCGGTGGCTATCGACCGCCTTTTTGCGGACATGGACAGCCGCTCGAACGAGGTGTTCGCCCTGGTGGCTTTGGGTGCCACGCCGAAGGAAGCGGCGTTTCCCTCCATCAAGGCGGCCGTTGGTGCGGGCATGACGCCCATCCTGGCGTCCATGTCGGCCGCAGGTATTGTCACCATCCCCGGCATGATGGCCGGCCAGCTGCTGGCGGGGGCCGATCCGGTGGCGGCGGCGAAATATCAGATTGTGGTCATGCTTATGCTGTCGGCCGCTAACACGGTTGCCATCGTGCTGGCCTGCTATCTTACCTATCGAAAGCGCTTTTCAGCCGATGGATATTATTTGGACAAGGGCATCCGCGGTTAAGCCGTACCTTATAATCGCAGGAAAGCGAAAGGATTCACCGTGGCTGACGAGAAGGCGTTTTCCCATATAACGGTTTCTGCTGACGACGAGGACGATGTCGTTATTGTGGCGGGTGCGCGCCCCGCATCGCGCGCGAGCGGCGAGGTTCGCCCGGCGGCAGGGGCGGCGGCTGCGCCTACCCCGGTGGCTGCTGCGCCCGAACCTGAACCTGCGCCTACGATCGCACCAGCGCCCGATCCTGCGCCAGCTGCTTCTCCGTCACGCCAGCCCAAGGAAGACGTGAGCGAAACCACCCTTGAGGATTTGAAGGGCGAGCCCATGCCGCTCACGCAAAAGATTGTCATTGCGGTGGCTGCGCTGCTTATCGTGTCCTTCGCGGTCTACTACTTCTTCTTACGCTAACGCGCCAAGCCCCTTTGTCAGGAAGGTAACATCCGATGCCCAAACATGCTGCAAACACACCCTCCGGCACTCCCGATGAGCCCGAGCGCGACGAGCGCATCGGCCTGACCGAGGCGTTTTCTCCCGTGGTGCCCGCCGCGGATGATGCCGAGCCAACCGCTTCCGACGACCGCGACAACGCTGTTGGCCTCACCACAGCTTTCGCGCCCGTGGAAGGCGAAGAGCCTGCTCCCGCCCATGCCGCGGGCTTCAGCTACAAGGGCGACAACGACGATGAATACCCCGACGCGTTTGAAAGCCTTGAGCCGCGCGATGCTCCGCCACTGCTGTTTGGCGACGACAGCGTGCCGGTTGAGCCGGCGGAACCGGTGGGTCGTCATGGCAAGAAGAACAAGGCTGACATTCCGCCTCACCTGCGTAAATCGCGCCGCATGCGCCGCGTGCTTCTGGTGGTTGTGGTGCTTTTGGTGGTGCTCATTGGTGCCCTTGCGTACTTCACGTACCAGTTAATCAACGAGAGCCAGACCCTGGCCGCCCAGCAGACGCAGCAGCAGCAAGAGTCGCAGGAGGTCACCACCATCCAAAAGGATGAAACCAAGGATGCCTCCACCGAGACGGTGAAAAAGACCGAGGCGCCGAACCTGGTGGCCGTGCTTGGCATGACGCAGGACGAGGCCGTGGCCGCCCTCAAGCACGGAGCGACGGTGACCAGCACGCGCGAGGTGAAGGAAGAGGGCAATCCCATCAAGCAGAACGTGACGGTGGCGCTTACCGACGAGCCAGCCGACACGCGCACCGGCACCCCCACGGTGTATCTGGGCCTGAACGAAGAGGGTAAGGTGGCCCAGGCGGGTTACTCGGCCTCCACGGCCGCGCTTGGCTATGGCTCGCTCAGCTTCGCCGATGCCGTGAAAAACGAGCACATCGTGGAAAAGACGCTGGAAGAGGCAGGCATTGAGGTGGCACCGGGTGCCGCCGTGCTGCCCGAGGACAAGACGGCGTACTCTACGTACGCCTCCGACGGCACCACGCTGGTAAAGGAAAACTGCTCGTTCTCCGGCACGGTTGACATAGCCGGCGCCCCCCACGAATGGTCCTCCGTTCTGTCCTACGACTACACCACCGCCAACACGTCGGGGAATCTGGCGGATACTATTCGCATCATCTATGTATACATAAACGCATAACGTTTCGGCGACGGAATGTGAGCGGCATATGGCGAAGCGGACGAAGATTATTTGCACGTTGGGGCCGGCGGTGGATGATGAGGAAACCATTGGCCGCTTGCTTGATGAGGGTATGGATGTTGCGCGGCTGAACTTCTCGCATGGGTCGCATGAGGAACATGCCGAGCGCATGACGCGCTTGCGTCGTGTGTGCGCGCAGGTGGACTCGCCGTGCGCGGTGCTGCTTGATACGCGCGGTCCCGAAATTAGGACAGGTACGCTGACAGGAGGCACGCCTGTGTCGCTGCATGCGGGGGAGCGCATCGTGCTCACCGAGCAGCTCGTGGAAGGCGATGCGCACCGTGTGACTCAAACCTGCGCGGGCCTGGCTGCTCACGTGCCTCCCGGCACGTCGCTGTTGGTTGATGACGGCCTCATCGAGCTAGTAGTCGAAGCCGTCGAAGGTACCGATATCGTGTGCCGCGTGGCCAACGACGGCACGCTTGGCGAGCGCAAGTCCATCAACGTGCCCGGCGTCACGGTGCCGCTGCCGGTCATGACCGACCAAGATCGCGCGGACCTCATCTTCGGCATCGAGCAGGATATCGACTTCGTGGCGGCCTCATTCATCCGCAGCGCCGACGCCATCCGTGAGATTCGCGCGTTTCTTCAGGATCACGGCGGCGGGCACATCGGCCTCATCGCCAAGATTGAAACCGCCGAGGCGGTGAACGATATTGAGGCTATTGTGGACGCGGCCGACGGCGTCATGGTGGCGCGCGGCGATTTGGGCGTGGAGATGCCGTCGTATCTGGTGCCACATATCCAGAAGAAGATCATCCGCCTGTGCAACGAGCGCAACACGCCGGTCATCACGGCCACGCAAATGCTCGACTCCATGATTCGCGCGCCACGCCCGACGCGCGCGGAGGTGGCCGACGTGGCCAACGCCGTGTACGACGGCACCGATTGCCTCATGCTATCAGGCGAAACGGCTATGGGAGCCTATCCGGTGGAGGCCGTGCACGTCATGGCGCGCATCGCGGAAGAAAGCGAGCCCTACCTGCGCGCCGAGGCGGCGGGTTTGCGCGAAGCGTCGCGCGAAGCGGGTCATGGCAGCGTGTCGGTGGCGGTGGGCATGGCCGCCGTGCGCGCGGCTGAAACGCTAGGGGCGCGCTGCATCGTGGCGCCCACCATGTCCGGCCGCAGCGCGCGCCTTATGGCCAGCTTTCGGCCGCATCAGCCCATCTACGCCGTCACGCCGCTGCGTCGCGTGCTGCGCTCGATGCAGCTGTATTGGGGCGTGATGCCGCTTCTGGGAGACGTGCAGGGCGACACAGACTTCGTGATTGAACAGGCAAGACGCATCGTGCTCGACCGCGGCCTGGCCGAGGTGGGCGACATCGGCGTCTTCACCGTAGGCGACCGCGACACCAGCCCCAACGCCGACCAAGCCACCTTCGCCCCCACCAACATCATGTACGTAGTCCAATTCCACCCCGAGGATGCCGAAGGAATGGAAGCGTAACGCGCCGCACGTTGGCGATGGCACCCGCAACGCGCCAAAAGTGTGACGCGCTTGCGCGCTACCGATTAAGGCAAGAGATGGTCGCCCCTCCCTACCACCATGACGAGGGCATATCCTTGTAAATAAACATTACCTGTTAGGTAATCAACGTAGGGGTGCTTCACGAAGCGCCCTCTCCGCCGCAGGCGGAGAACGCAACCATGACCTGCGTTTTCTCCCTTCGCGTGAACAAGCAATTCGTGAACTACCCCTCCATCAACCTATCTCTCAATGATACTTCCTGGTTAGTCAACCCGCGCCATAATACAAAGGCAGGTGATGCGCTTCTGGCGTAATCGACGGCGCGTAAGCGCGTCATACTTGTGCAGCGATGCACCTCAAGGAGGCCAGCAAACATCCATTCCTCTACCAACAACAACCCCTGCAACTCTTGGCTGGCGCATCGAGAAAAACGCAACTTTGCCTGTGACTTTCGGGCTGCATCTTCCTGCAACTGCTCGCTTGAACTACCTGGCAAGCGATGGTACGGCTGAAATAGCCAGCATTTCCTATACGGTTTCTCTCGCTACTTCGTAGCCAACTTATACCGACTCGCGGTGGGTCACTTCGCCGCCGCACGGCACACAGGCGCGCTTTCCCCATAGGCGTGCCTGTTGTGGTTTTCAGGAGCCGCGCGTCTGTGCGAACGTGAGCCTCACCTTCAGCCCTCCCGTTTTCCTCGCGTGACATAGACGTGGGGGAGGCGTTGGTTGCTTGGGGCGTGCGGCGGGCGGGACAATGGGGGAAACGTCCGAGCGCGGGCGCCGCCTCGGTGCCGCAGGAAGCGAGGCTCCCATGATTCCGAACCAGTGGTACGCCGTCTTGTCGTCCTCCGAGATCAGGAGGGGGCGGCCGGTTGGCGTGACGCGTTTCGGCAAGCGCCTTGTGCTCTGGCGCGACTCGGAGGGTAACGTGGCCTGCCTCGACGGCACGTGTTGCCATCGCGGGGCGAACCTCGCGGCGGGGCGCGTGGAGGGCGACCACGTGCACTGTCCCTTCCATGGCCTGCGCTATTCTGCCGACGGGCGCGTGGTGGCCATTCCTGCGAACGGCCTTGAGGCTGAGGTGCCCGAGAACTTCCGCGTACGTGCCTACCTGGCCGTGGACGCGTTCGGCTTCATCTGGGTGTTCTACGGCAAGCCCGAAGACGCGCCCGATGACCTGCCCATGTTCGCCGAATTCCGCGGCAACTTCCCCTACGCCGAGCGTTCGGAGGTGTGGGGCGTGCACTACTCGCGCGCCATCGAAAACCAGCTCGACGTGATCCACCTGCCGTTCGTGCACCCCAACACCATCGGGCGTGGCCACAAGACCCTGGTGAACGGGCCGGTCACGATGTGGGACGCCGACACGCTCACGTTCTACGTGAAGAACGAGCCCGACCACGGCCAGACCCCGCAAACCGCCGACGAAATCGAGAACTGGCACGACCTGAACAGCCTGCAATACCGCGTACCGAACCTCTGGCAAAACCGTATTTCAGACGACCTGCGCGTCATGGCCGCCTTCGCGCCCATCGACGATGAGCACACGAAAATCTACCTGCGCCTCTACCAGCGCATAGTGACCGCGCCGGTGCTGTGCGACGTGGTGTGCGCCGCCGGCAACGTGGCTAATGGCGTGATCCTCCACCAAGACCGCCGCGTGGTGCTCACGCAGCGCCCCAAGAAAACCGAACTCAAAATGGGCGAGAACCTCCTGCGCGGCGACAAACCCGTCATAGAATTCCGCTCCCGCCGCGAAGAACTCAAACACTCCGCCGAGCAGGACTAACGGGGAAGTTGCACGAAGACGCTCAGGTTGCGCCGTTTGAGCTTCAACCGGTGCCATGGTGCTTTTTGGGTTGCGGCTTTGTTGTGGGACAATGGCCTCATCATAGGCGAGGTGGCGCAGGGGATGGGGGACACATGGACGTGCGGGAATTGTTCTTGCAGGAAGTGATGCCTGGCGAAGGTGTGCTCGACCCCGATATGTCGCCGCCGGCCTTTCTTTCGGTGGGGCGCGGCGGGTTCTACGACGCGTTTTGGCCTGATGAATGGGCTGAGGTGCGCGCGTATCCTCCGGCAGACGACGGATGCGCGGCGGGAAAGTATGGCTTTCGCATGCTGCCTGATAGATGGCGCGGGGACACGCTGATCTCGTTTAACACCGTGTTCAAGACGCGCTACAGCGAGGGCGACGATATCCCCAACGGCGCGCGGCCGGGGGATGAGAACCCGTATCTGGCGGCTCGCAAGAAGGTGTGGCTTACGGGCGTATCGCCGCAGTTGATTGCGTGTTTTCGCCGCCAGTACCACTGTTTGGCGAACTTCATGCCGCTTCCGTGGGGCCTCAACCAGTGGCGCGGGTTTACCTGTGATGCGGCTACCGGTATCGCGAACCCCGGCTTGTGCGATTTTCCCGATCTGTTCTTTGATCAGGTGCGGAGATGGTATCTTGGCGCGCCTGACCTCAATCCTCTCGCCCGCGAGGAATTCGATGCCTATCGCACCTACTTCGCCCGCTTTGGCGAAGGGGAGGCGGGCTGGTGGGCTTACGTGCGCCGTAACTACCTTGAGGGAAGTTTTGTGGATGCGGAGGGGCGCATCGTGTACCTGTTTGACCGCGGGGGCGGCGCTGAGCCGTCGACGGAGCATCTGCTTGAGCATGCCCGGCCGCAGCATCCCGCGCAAACGTTGCAGCTGATCAACAACGCGTTTGTGTGCTGGGAGCGTCGCGCTGAGGCGCTTGCGCGCACGGCGGGTACGGTGCTGGAAGAACTTGAGGGCGCGGGTCTTCTGCGCACAGAGGGCGGCCAGGATGATGTCGACGAGGAATTCAACCGGCTGGATTCGTTCTGCGAAGTGCTTACCATCAACGACTACGGCTCCGTGAACCCGCGGTTTCTCTGCGAACTTGCTACAGCTGTTGGTGCACGCGTGGCGTGGAGCATCGTTGCGGAAGACGCGCGAGGGTTCCATGACCTGGCCGAACGCTTCGACCGCCTGGTTTGCGTACGAGAAGTTGCCGTGCCGCTTGAGGGCGTGTGCACGCAAGCCCACGTTGCAGAGCGCCTCGCTACTCTTGAGCGCCAAAACAACGTGTGTAGCATTGTGTACGACCGCAGCCTGAAAACTTTCCGGCTTAAAGGAACTGACGAGTTTGGCCCGCTCGGCTACATCGCTGGCGAACTCTGTCACGACGGCCTGTTCTACGGCTGGGATCTCAAAGATCATGCAGCCGGCTACCACTTCCACGACCACGACTTCGAAGGCGTTCTACACGCTGTACTGCAATACCCCGAACAGTTCTCCATTCCCGACGACTGCATATCTCACTACAGCCCCCAAGAACTAAGATTCCTCAAAAACTTCCAAGCAGCACTGCTATCGGCACCTCTACGCCATCGCGAAAAAGTGTGACGCGCTTCGCGCTGCCGATTATGCCACAGGGTGGTTGCCTCCCTGTCATTATGACGCGGGCATATGCTTATAAGTAAACTTTATCTGTTAGGTAATCCATATACGAACAAGCCCGGCGCGGGGGGCGTCGGGCTTGGGGGAGTGAGCGTTGTGGGAGGGGCGGCTGCTTATGCTTGTTCGAAGTTCCAGCTGTTCATGTACTTGATTTGTTCCTCGGTGAGGGTGTCAATTTCTATGCCGAGAGTTTCTAGCTTTACGCGGGCGACGCCGTCGTCGATGGCGGCGGGGACGTCGTACACCTTGTTCTCCAGCTCGCCAGCGTGCTTATAGAGGTACTCGGCGGCCAGCGCCTGGTTGGCGAAACTCATGTCCATGACGGACGCCGGGTGACCCTCGGCGCAGGACAGGTTCACGAGGCGGCCCTGCGCCAGCACAATCACCGTGCGGCCGTCCGGCAGCGTGTATTCCTCAACCAGCGGCTTGAGCTCGGTCTTCTTCACGGCGTGCTCTTCAAGCCACACGAGGTTGATCTCAGAGTCGAAGTGGCCGGAGTTGCACACAATGGCGCCGTCTTTCATGTTCTCGAACGCGGGGCCGTCAACCACCTTGCAGTTGCCGGTCACGGTCACCCACACGTCGGCGAAGCGCGCGGCCTCGGCGGCGGGCATCACCTCGTAGCCCTCCATGTGCGCTTCGAGCGCCTTCAGCGGGTCCACCTCGCACACGATTACGCGCATACCCATGCCCTTCGCGCGCAGCGCAAGCCCGCTGCCGCAGTAGCCGTAACCCGAGATCACAATGGTACGCCCGCACATCAGGCGATTCGTGGCGCGGATGATGCCGTCCAGCGTGGACTGGCCGGTGCCGTAGTGGTTGTCGAAGCAGTGCTTGGTGTTCGCGTCGTTGATGTTGAACACGGGGTAGGCAAGCGTGCCCTCGGCAGCCATGGCCATGAGACGCACCACCCCGGTGGTGGTTTCCTCGGTGCCACCCACCACGCCCGGTAGCTTGTCGGTGTGGGTGGTGTGCAGCGCGGTGTCGAGGTCGGCGCCGTCGTCCATGATGATCTGCGGGTTCGTGGCAATCACAGCCTCGATGTGGCGCTGATAGGTGTCCGCATCTTCGCCCGCGATGGCGAACACGTCAATGCCGAAGTCGCGCACGAGTGCCGCCGCCGTGTCGTCCTGCGTGGACAACGGGTTCGACGCGCAGAGCGCCACCTGTGCGCCCGATGCCACCAACGCGCGCATGAGGTTCGCCGTTTCGGTGGTCACGTGCATGCAGGCACCAATGCGCACGCCCTCCAGCGGGCGTTCGCGCTCGAAGCGCTCACGGATGGAGGCAAGCACGGGCATGTCGCGGTCAGCCCACAGGATGCGGGCGAGGCCTTCGTCGGCCAGAGTGAGGTCCTTGATATCGTGGTTGGTGGACATGGTAGTCTCCCTTATATAGTGTGTAGGCGATGACTCGTTTGGTAACTGCAAGCGTACCATAGCCGCAGGGTCCCGCGCGTCTGCGGCCGCCCCCCTTACATAAAACGGACGGAAGGCAAAGGGGGGCGGCGGCACGCGGCGGCACGCGGCACGGTTGCGCTACACGGCGACGTGGCGCAGCGCGGCACGCTCCACGGCATTGCCCGCGACACGACGCCCTTCCCGCCACGCGCTCACATTCCGCACCCCGCCGCACAGCTTCCATTTCGAGGCGGTTGTGAAGTTCGTATGCAGAACGTTTGTGCATACGAGGCTTTTATCGCGCGGAAATCAGAAGAATCGGTAACGGAGTGACTCCGCGTTGAGACGAATGGCTGCGAAGTAGCTATAATCTCCCAAGCTTGCAAACCTGCATGACGCACTCGTACCAACAACACACCAGGCGGTAAGGGCGAAAGCCCCCGGACTGGCGTGCGCAGGGGAGCAGAGGACGGCCGTTGAAGGAAGGCGGCCCGTAAAAGGAGCAAATTAGAGTGATGCTTGACCAATTTTTCTCGCAGATATCGTTCGTCGACATCTTCAATTTCTGCGTCTTTCTCACGTTTAGCATCTGCTATACCTACCAACTGTATTATGTGTTCGTGGTGCTCACCCGCAAGCCAAAGAAGCGTGTGGCGAAGAAGAGCCACCGCTTCGCCGCTGTCATCTCGGCACGCAACGAAAGCGCCGTCATCGGCGACCTCATTCACTCCATCAAGGTGCAGAACTACCCGCAGGAACTCATTGACGTGTTCGTCATCGCTGATAACTGCACCGATAACACGGCCGAGGTGGCCCGCGAGGCCGGCGCCATCGTGTTTCCGCGCACGAACGACAAGGAAGTGGGCAAGGGCTATGCGCTTGATTACGGCTTCCAGGTCATTCGCGAGCAGTACGCCGACCGTGGCTACGAGGCGTATTTTGTGTTCGATGCCGACAACGTGCTGGACGTGAACTACTTCCGCGAGATGAACGCCACGTTCGACAACGGCGCGAAGGCCTCCACCAGCTACCGCAACTCCAAGAACTACGACTCCAACTGGATTAGCGCGGGCTATGCCGTGTGGTTTTTGCGCGAGGCGAAATTCCTGTCGCAGGCGCGCCTTACGCTGAACACCAGCTGCGTGGTGTCGGGCACAGGCTTTTTCATTGCGGCCGACATCATTGAGAAGCACGGCGGCTGGAAATGGCACCTGCTCACCGAGGATATCGAGTTCTCAACGAACAGCATCCTGGAGGGCGTGCGCATCAGCTACACCCCCACGGCCATTCTCTACGACGAGCAGCCCACCACCTTCCGCGATTCATGGAACCAGCGCTTCCGTTGGGCAAAGGGCTTCTACCAGGTGTTTTGGCACTATGGCGGGCGTCTGGCAAAGGGTGTGTTCACCAACTCCAAGGGCTCGCGTTTCGCGTGCTACGACATGCTGATGACCATTGCGCCGGGCATGCTGCTTACCATTGTGTCGGTGCTGTTCAACGGCATTATCATTGCGCTGGCCGCCGCGGGCATGATGTCCACCGGTGTCATGATTGCCTCGTCGCTGTCCTCCATCTTCTTCTGCCTGTTCAACTACCTGGTGTTCATGTTCATGTTCGGTGTGCTGACCACGTTTGTTGAATGGGATTCTATCCGCTCCACCACGGCCAAAAAGGTGCGCTACATGTTCACCTTCCCGTTCTTCATGCTTACCTACATCCCCATTGCGCTTGTGGCGCTGGTGAAGAAGTGCAACTGGAAACCCATCCAGCACAGCATTTCGGTTGACGTGGCTGAATTCGCCGAGTCGCCCACCACCAAGCGCGAACGCATCATGTAATTCAGGTAACTCAGGCAACCCAAGCTGCACACTCCTTCCAAAACGGCGAACCTTCGGGTTCGTCGTTTTTTATGGGGGAAGAATGCTTGCTGTTAGAACACGCGCGCAAACGTTAAGCACCACACTTTGTGTGCGCCAGCGCGCAGAAGGGCGTCGGTTACGTCGTAGAGGGTGGCGCCGGTGGTGCACACATCGTCAATGAGTAATACGTGTGAGGGGATGGAAGCGCCCGGCAACGCCTCAAAGCGCCCTGTGGTGTTCTCCAGGCGCGCCCGGCGGGAGAGGGCGCGCTGGTCGCGCGTGTGTGGCCGCGCGAGGGGAGAGGCAAGTGGCAACCCCAGAAGCCGGGCGACTTCCCCCGCCAGCAGTTCCGCGTGGTCGAACCCGCGTCGGCGGCGGGCCGCCGAGGAAGCGGGCACGAACACTACCACCTCAGGGGCCCAGGCGGGTGGGCACATGCGTACCATGAGCTCGGCCATGGGCGTAGCGAGGCGTCGTTCTCCCTGGTCTTTGTATGTGCGCACGATGCGCCCGGCTGCTTCTTCAAACGTGACGGCGCTCGCACAGCCCGCGAAGGGTACATCCTCGCGCCCGGCTCGCGTAAGCATTACGGGGTTGCACTCGGTGCATTGTACGCGCCCAAACGGCGCGCCGCAGCGTGGGCAGGCGCGCCACCAATCCAGGTAGGGAAGGGTCGCTCGGCAGGCGTCGCACAATACCTCGCCCGGTGCATCGCAGACGGCGCAGCGCGTAGGCCACAACGTTTCAGCCAGGGCTTCGGTTGCTCCGGCAACGTAGGTTCTCAAAAGGGTGGCATGCGCTTCCATAGCCAAAAGCCTAGCGCCGCAACCTTACCGCTGCGCCGTCTTTATGCCGTCGCCGAACCGCCAGATTCTTACCGTAATCCAGCGTGCGCGCCGTTTTCCCTTCGACAAAATTACGGCGCATTCCCAACGCATTCCAAGCGCATCTCCAACGCGCGCCACACAAACACGCCACCCCCTCGCGACCTGCCGGATTCCGCTACGCCCCCAGGGGTTCTCCTTCATGCTGATTCTGCGCGCGCCGCTTCCGGGCGTTTTCCCTATCTGGTACACTGATCGGTGCTTCTTTCGAGTCTGTAGTTGCGGGACGTACGTCCCAAGTCCATGGCAGACGCGGTCGAAAGGATCCACGTAAGTCGCGCGGTTCGCCGTGCGGCGATCATGGCGCGTCCTAGAGGTAAGCCGCACCGCCCGTCTAACTTTCAAGCGACATACCGTCGCTGCGGGCGAGAGGGCCACGGGTGCAAGCTCGGCTCCGGTGCGCGGGTGTGGGGGCAAAGACTAGGTCAGTCGGAAGAAGCACCCGAAGGGAAACGGCAGATGGAGGCTCCTGATTATGGTGCGTTTTAAGGCGCTTGTGTGCGCCGCGGCGGCTGCTTGTTTGGCAGTAGTGCTGGCAGGCTGCGCGTCGCAGCAGAACTATACCCCTCCCGAGAAGACCCCGACCATCTCCACGCCGGCTATCGGCAAGGAGGGCACGCTGCGTGTGGGTGTGGACGCTTCGGCGCCGCCCTTGGCGGGTCAGTCGAACAGCTCGTCGAAGATCGTGGGCATCAATGTTGATGTGGCTGCCGCGCTCGCCGACCAGCTGGGTTTGAAGCTGGAAATTGTTGACGTGGGGGCCGACCCCGAAAGCGCGCTTAAGGACGACAAGGTTGACATCGTCATGGGCATTGAACAGTCAGATTCCGATGTGACGTTCTGGAAGTCCTCGCCGTATCTGCCCACGGCGGTTGCGCTGTTCTCCACGCCGTCGAACACGACGGTGCCCACCAAGGCCAGCAAGCCGGAAATTGCGGCGCAGGTGTCGTCGAAGAGTTCGTGGCAGGTGGAAAACGAGTTTGGCGACAGCGCGCTGGTGCCTGAGAACGATTTGAAGAGCGCGTTTGCCGACCTTGCGGCGGGCACCGTGCAGTATGTGGCTGCCGACGCGGTGAACGGGTGGTATGCGGCCAAGGCGAATGACGTCGACGTGATTCTTGTGGCGCTTATGCAGCAGCTCAATGGTTACTGCGTGGGTGTGACGGATTCCAATGCGGAGCTTAAGCAGGCGGTTTCTGATGCGCTTGCCTCGCTTGAGAATGGTGGCATCGTGGACATCATTGAGGCTAAGTGGCTTGGTGAGGCTCTTGATCTCAGCTCGCTTCCGCTGACTGAGGGTGCAAAGGCCTCAAAGTCCGGCACCACCACCAAAGACACCACCGACAACAATAAAACCGCCGGTGATGAGCCGAAGGATGGCACCGAGTCCACCAATGGCGAAACCCCTGTTGAAGGCGAAGGTGACGAAGCCGAGCCTACTACTCCTACCGAGCCCGGCGGTAACGCCGTCCAACCACAAAGCGAAGCAGCTTAAAGCGCAGGGAGTACACAAGCCTGCGTTAGTTGCATTGGCGTGCATTGGTGTTTATCACGTGCGTCACCAAACGAAACACCCGCCTCATCATTTCTATGGGGCGGGTGTTTTTGCGTCGTAGGGTGAACGTGAACTTCTAGTTCAGGAAGTCCTCGAGAATCTCCTGCTCGGCTTCTTCTTCCGTTAGGCCCAGTGTCATCAGCTTCACAATTTGGTCGCCGGCGATCTTGCCGATGGCGGCCTCGTGGATGAGTTGTGCGTCCTCGCTGGCGGCCTCAATGCCGGGGATGGCCGTGACCTTCGCCTTCCCCATGATGATGGCGTCGCACTGTACGTGACCGCGGCAGGCTGCCTCGCCGATGACCAGCGGATTGAACACCTGCTTGGAGTTGTCCTGCGCCACCGAACGCGAGATTACCTGCACGCTGGAGTCGTCGCCCTTGAGCTCAATCTTCATGTTCGACGTGGCCACCTGGTCATCATGCGTGAGCAGCTTTTCGGTAAGCACCAGCTTCGCGCCGGCGCCCAATTCGGCGTTCGTGTCGCGCACGGTGGACGACACGCCGCGCAGCTGGGTGAGTTCCATCTCGCAGCTGGCGTTCTCTTCCATCACCACGTTCGTCACAGGGTTCAGGATGCGCTCGCCGGTGCCGGTACCTTCGCCATAGTGCTTCTCCACGTACTTGACGTGGGAATTCTTGCCGCAGTAGAACGTGTGGATGCCGTCGTGTTCAGAAGCCTGGTGGCTCTCGTTGTGAATGCCGCAGCCCGCCACAATGGTGACGTCGCAGTCGTCTTCGATGTAAAACGTGTTGTACACGACGTCCTTCAGGCCCGCCTGCGTCACGATGACCGGGATGTATACCGTCTCGCCCTTCGTGCCGGCTTTGATGCGGATGTCGATGCCGGGGTTATCCGACTTCGTGGAAATTTCGATGTTTGCGGACGAGTGGCGCTCAACGAGTTGCCCGTCCTTGCGGATGTTGAACGCGCCTTTCGGCATGCCATGAATGTTGGCAATCTCGGCGAGCAAACTCTCGTCGATGGGGGACAAATCTACAGCCATGTGACTCACTCCTTAGCAGGTGGTGGGGATTTCGGTCAGGTGCAGCTCGGGGGGCTCGGTGAAGGTGCAGCCGGGGATGCCCTTCGCCACGAAACCGAGCTTCGGCATGAGGTCGGCCGGGGTGCCGGTTTCGGCCACTTTGCCTTCGCGGAGAAGCACAATTTCGTCAGCCAGTTGGATGATGCGCTCCTGGTGCGAGATGATGACGATGGAACGGCCGTCGCGCGCCTCGTGGATGTCGCGAAACGTTTCGGTCAGGCGGTCGAAACTCCACAGGTCGATGCCCGCCTCGGGCTCGTCGTAGATAGCGAGTTTCGGGTCGCGCGCGAGGATGGTGGCAATTTCGATGCGCTTTACCTCGCCGCCCGAGAGGTTCTTGTCCACCTCACGCGTGAGGTAGTTTGCCGAGCAGAGGCCCACGCGGGCGAGGTACTCGTTGCACGACAGCATGGGCAGCTTTTTGCCGGCCGCGATGTCGAGCAGCTTCTTCACCTTCATGCCCTTGAAGCGGGCGGGCTGCTGGAAGCCGTAGCCGATGCCCTTCTTCGCGCGTTCGGCGATGCCCAGTTCGGTGATGTCTTCGCCGTCGAAGAAGATCTGGCCCGAGGTGGGGCGCTCAACGCCCATGATGAGTTTCGCGAGGGTGGACTTGCCGCCGCCGTTCGGCCCCGTGATCACCGTGAAGCGGTCGTCGGGAATCGTGAGCGACAAGTTGTCGATGATGCGCCGCATCTCTTTGGAGCCTTCCTGAAGCGGCACTTCAAACGTGAGGTTTTTCAATTCCAACATGGTTTGTGCTCTCCGTATCCTTCTCGTCTAATTGCTATTCTATTACTACCATTTAAGGGACGCCCCGTCAAGGCGCAGTGGCGCACATTCCCCTCACCAAGCCCCGATTGCGGGTGGATGCCCGCCGCCGCTCGATGAGAACTCGCGCGAGCTAAGAACCTCCCGCTCATGCGCCCGTTCGTCTCAATCGTTTATTCTAACTTTAATTAGCCCCACCGACCCCCTGAATGTCCCAATTTACTACTCCCAAACCTCGCATTCTTCCCCAGAACAAATGTACGAATGTTTCACGTGAAACATTCAACGAAAAAACGAGCGCTCAAAAAAATGCGTGCTCAAAAAAAGACTATCCAAAAAAATGAGCGTTCGAAAAAGGGGGACTTAAAAAATGAGTGAAAAAAGTTTTGTGAAAAATAGGTGGAGTAAGGGGAAGTGAAAAAGTGGGCGCAAAAAAGATGGCGCGCAGGGGGTCCTGCGCGCCATCTCGGAAAACTTAATAACTATTATCTATTAAATCATTTTATAACACCAGCACCTGATTTACTCGTTCAGCAGGTCGATCAGGTGGAGGTTGGTGTGCGTGCTTCCGAGGATGTCTTTGCTGCCGAAGACGCAGATCGCCTGCGCGTCGAGTGTCGCCCCAAGCGTGGGGGCGAGGGTGCGGACGGCGGCAGCATCGGTGGCTACCATTTCTGCGCGGGTTTGCAGGCGCGCCTCGGGCGTACGTCCGCCGAAGAAGTCGCCGTCTTGGCGACGCGCCTGCACGCGCGCCTTGAGCGGCGCGTCGTAGCCGGCCACCGTGGCCACCACGTAGCCTTCCATTGCGCTCTGTTCGGGGTCGAAGGACTCCAACCACGCGGCCGACGCGGCGAAACGATCCAGCGTCTCGTCCAGGTGCGGGTCGCGATAAGAGTAGAACCTGAGCGAGCCCGTACGCGCCGCCTGGAAGCCCGCGCCGTACGCGCCGCCCTTGACGCGCACCTCGTTCCACAGGTAATCGTAGGACAGCGCCCGCGCGGCCACCTGCCACGCGCCCGTATAGGGAGCGCCGAACTCGCGGCGGTCGAACCCTTGCGCGGCGTAGCATACGTCGGTAGGCACGATGAAGGCCTCGTTGCGCACCACGGGCTCGGGTACCTGCAGCAGGCGTTCAGCACCCTCCGTGCGGCCGGTCACGGCTCCCGCGTTCCAGAACCGCGCGAAGTCGTCATCAGATCCCGTGAAGCTGACCACGCACCCCTCATCCACGAACAGGCGCGCAGCCAGCTCGGAAAGCTTCGCCACCAGTTCCTCGGCGCGTTCATCGAAATCCGCCAGCAACTCTTTCAGGAAGCGATAGAAGCCCACGCCGCCCAGCTTCTCCCGCACAACGCCGGCGGGCAGGTAGTATGACGAGGCGCGCGCCATGGCGGCCGCATGTCCAGCCGCGGCGAAGCCCTGCTCCATGCCGATGCGCTTCTGTTGCAGTACGTCTTTGATCTTGCTCGTGTCGGAGAAGTCGGTCTCCGTCATAATTTCCAGCGGAAGCGTGGCTGCGAACTCCACGTTCTCGGAAAGCGCGCTCGCGCTCACCACCAGCTTCGGATTGAGGTCGTCCGGTCCGTTCGCCCCTTCGTAGATGTCGGCGAAGAAGGCCAGGTTGCCCAGCTTGCCGTTTGTAAGCGTGTCAATCTCGGCCGCCGTGTGCCGCGCGGTGCCCAGCTTGCCCAGCACGAGTCCCAGCACGCCCACATAGGGCAATTCGTCGAAGGTGGCGCGCGCCAAATCAAAGTAGCGGTAGGTATACGCGATGCCGCGCGTGGGAATATCGTGGCGCACGCAGGGGAGGGGAGCGTCGTCCACCAGACCATACGTGGGTTCCTCGGGAGCGTCGGCGATGTCTGCCACGGAAAGGCGCGGCAGCGTGGCCAGCGCCTCAGGCGAGTCCGGCTCGGTCTGCAAGCGACGCAAGCGCGCCTCTTCGTCGGCCACGCGCTCATAATCGGCGGGTTCCATATCCGCCTCAACCGCCGCGAGGCGCGCGGCCTCAAAGTCATCCACGTCACCCTCGGCGGGACGCACCTCCGCAAGTGCCCAGTGCATGCTCTCCAAAAACACGTCGGTGATCAGGCGCTCGAAGTACCCTTCACCCATCTGGCGGCGCAGCAGCGCGAAGTCATCCTCGTAGCGCAGATACGACGTGGCCAGCTCGTCGTCGTACAGCCAGCCACCCAGCGCTGACATCGACAGCGCCACGCCATCGGCCATGCCAAAGTCACGCTCGCGCATGACAAACTCGGCGCGCGAAAGCGATGCTTCCAGCAGCTCACGGTCAACGCCGTTTTCAGCCACCTCGCGGAGCGCATTTTCGAACGCCTCGCGGAACCGCTCAGCCGCACCAGGCTTCGCGCCCCGCAACTGCACTACCGCGAATGGCTGCAAAAGTGAGTCGGCCAAGAAGGCCAGCACGTCATCAGCCAGATCCGCATCCAAGAGCGCCCGCTTGACCGGAGCCTCGTTGCTGCCCAGAAGCGCGTCAAGCAGAATATCCACCGCCACCATGCGCGTGCGCTCAGCCACATCGCCAATCACATACCCCAAGCCCGCGCACGCATTTTCGGGCGCCGTATCCATCGTGCGCACCACGTGCGGCGCCACCACCGGCTCCTGTGCCAGCAACTCATGCGGCAACAGCTGCGGAAGCCCGTTTGCCGTGCGCTCTTCAGCACGAGCGTGCTGTTCATCGGCCACCGGAGAGAGATATCCCTCATCCAAAAACGCCAGCATGCGGTCCACATCCAGGTCGCCGTAGAGCGTGAGATAGCTGTTATCCAGGCGATAGTGGCGCGTGTGCTCTTCCAGGAACTGCTCATACGTAAGATCGGGAATAGCCTGCGGCGTGCCGCCCGACTCAAAGCGATACGCCGTGTCGGGGAAGAGTGCGGCCTGCAACTCGTCGTAGAGCACCGAGTTCGCATCCGAAAGCGCGCCCTTCATCTCGTTGTACACCACGCCGTTCAGCGTGAGCTGCGCCGAGCCATCCTCAGCTTCAGTGCGCGCCACCTCCGCGCCTACCACCGAGTCGCCTTCGTCGGCCTCCGCGTCGCCGGCCAGCTCAAAGTGCCAGCCCTCCTGCTCAAAAATGGCGCGCTTGTGATAGATGGCCGGATGCAGCACCGCGTCAAGGTACACGTCCATGAGGTTCAGCAAATCCTGCTCGTTGGTGCTGGCCACCGGATACATGGTCTTGTCGGGGAACGTCATGGCGTTCAGGAACGTTTGCATGGAGCTCTTGAGCAAGTCCACAAAGGGTTCCTTCACCGGGAATTTGTCGCTGCCGCACAGCACCGAGTGCTCCAAGATGTGGAACACGCCGGTATCGTCCGCCGGGGGAGTTTTGAACGTAATGGAGAACGCCTTGTTGACGTCGTCGTTTTGCAGGTAGAGCAACTTCGCGCCACTCTTCGCGTGATGCAGCACGTAGGCCACGCCATCAATCTCAGGCACCTCTTCACGCGAGCGCACGGTAAACCCATGCAGTGTTTGGTCAGGGGAAAGTTCCATTCTCAAGCAACCTTTCGTCGGATGCATAACGTTTCTTCCCCATTGTCCCACAACCCGCCCCCCAAGCCACCCCCATCATCGCATCCGCAGATTCCCGTTGCCGAAAAGAGAAACACCCCGCCCCCTAAAAAGGTGATGCGTTCCGCGCAATTGATTACTGTATTAGGTAGCGCGAAGCGCGTCACATTCTTTTGCGCGGCGAATGGGGTAGTAGGGAGTCTTCCCGCTAACGCCACACGGGATCCTTCGACTCCGCGCTACGCGCTCCGCTCAGGATGACAAAGGGAGCGCCCTCGTAAGTCTTTCTTACGGGAATGGTAATCCACGCAGGGATGCAAGCAGCGACGGCGCGAAGCTCCTAGTCTCCTTAGGGATGCATCAGTTCCGCCGCAGGCGGAGAGCACAACCCTGACCTGCGTTTTCGCGCTTTGCGCGAACGGATGCACTGGAGTGCATCCCTCATATACTCTTTATGTCGCCAGATTTATGGCGAGTACGTCCTTTCCAATGTAGGTTGCATGTGAGATAAAGGG